>JBJMUB010000073.1:0-11448 GCA_045811385.1 Sphingomicrobium sp.
GTGTCGAAACTCTACGTGCCCAAGGCCGCCGAGGCGGGCTGCACGGTAATCGACAACAGCTCGCTCTATCGGATGGATCCCGACGTCCCGCTGATCGTGCCGGAGGTGAATGCCGAGGCGCTGGCCGGCTATCGGAAGAAGAACATCATCGCCAACCCCAACTGCTCGACCGCGCAGCTGGTCGTGGCGCTAAAGCCGCTGCATGACGCGGCGACGATCAGGCGCGTCGTGGTCGCAACCTACCAATCAGTCTCGGGCACAGGCAAAGCGGGGATGGATGAGCTGTTCAACCAGTCGCGCAACATCTTCGTCGGCGACTCCAACGAGCCGGCGGTCTATCCCAAGCAGATCGCGTTCAACGTCATCCCGCAGGCCGGCGACTTCCTCGACGACGGCTCGACGACCGAGGAGTGGAAGCTGGTCGTCGAGACCAAGAAGATCCTCGATCCGGCGATCAAGGTCAGCGCGACCTGCGTCCGGGTGCCGGTGTTCGTCGGCCACTCGGAAGCGGTCAACGTCGAGTTCGAGAATGAGCTCTCGGCCACGGACGCGCAACGCATTCTGCGCGAGGCGCCGGGCGTGATGCTCGTCGATAAGCGCGAGCCCGGGGGCTACGTCACTCCGGTCGAGGCGGTCGGCGAATATGCGACCTACGTCAGCCGAGTGCGCGAGGACCCGACGGTCGACAACGGCCTGTCGCTGTGGGTGGTCAGCGACAATCTCCGCAAGGGCGCCGCGCTCAACGCCGTCCAGATCGCCGAGCTGCTCGGCCGCAAGCATCTGCGCAAAGCGGCTTGAACCAAAGCCGCCGCCGGCGGTTGAAGCGGCGATGACGCGCTCCTGGACGCTCTTGGCCTTGGCGCCGTTCGTGCTCGCCGCGTGCAAGCTGCAGGCCGGCGGGCAGGGGCCGGCCGTGACCAAAGACGAAGCGGCGCGCATCGCCGAGGCGGCCGAGGCCAATTTCACCAGCGGCGATGCGAAGAAGGTGATGGCCCAATATGCCGACGGCGCGGTGATGTTCGACGCGGGCCACCCCGCGCTCAGCACCGACCGCAAGGTGCAGAGCGGCTGGGCGCAGGATTTCGTCAGCATGAAACCGGCCGACTATCACGTGCCCGACCGCCAGATTCAGCTGCTCGGGCCGGACGCGTTCATCAGCTCGGGCACTGAGATGTTCACCATTCCCGCCGGCTCGGCCCGGCCGACGATCAGCGCCCGCTTCACCGACGTGTTCCAGCGCCAGAAGGACGGCAGCTGGAAGATCGTCCACGAGCATGTCTCGCTGCCGCCGGCGGCGCCCGCGGGTCAGAAGTAGCTGTTTCCCGGCGCAGGCCGGGGTCCAGGAGCCCTGAGGGCTAGTCTTTTCTCGCTTTGACGGGCTAGCGCCCGCCTGGGCCCCGGCCTTCGCCGGGGACCAATTCACGGCATATCGCTCCAATAGCGCAGCAGGTTCTGCTGGATCAGCTGGAGCCGGGCGAAATTGTCCGGGTCCATCTTGAGCCCTTCGAGCGCGGCGACCTCGTTCAGCTCGAACAGCAGGTTGCGGCGGAACGGGTCCTGGATGCGGCTCTGGATGAAGGTGATCGCGACCAGCCGCTCGCCCTTGGTCACGGGCACCACCTGGTGGAGCGAGTCCGAGGGATAGACGATCGCCTCGCCGGGCTTCAGCTTGAACGTCAGCTCGGAGTCGCCCTGGCGGATGTGAAGCTCGCCGCCGTCGTAAGCGGCGGGATCGTTGAGGAAGATCGTGCAGCTCAAATCGCTGCGGATCGTCGCGCCCGGGAGCTGGATGAAGGCGGCGTCGGCGTGCGCGCCATATTGCATGCCGGGCTTGTAGCGGGTCATCATCGGCGGCGCCAAAGCGACGGGGAAGGCGAATTCGAGGAATTCGGGGCTGCGCAGCATCGCCTGGCGGAGCAGGTCGGAGCTTTTCTGATAGGCCGCCTGCTCGTGCAGCTGCTCGTTCTGCTTGGCCGTATTGTGCGGGTTGCTGATCCGGCCGTCGATGAACGGCGCCGACGCCGCGATCTTCCGGCATTCGGCGACCTCTTCCGCCGTCAGGATTTGCAGCACCCGGTACATCACGCCTCCCCCGCGCGCTCGACGGCCCGAGCGAGCATCGGCGACTTTTCGCCTGCCGAGCGGAGCATGGCAAGCGCGCCGTCAATGGCCAGCCCATTGGCCGCTGCCGCCTCTGCGATCAGCTCGCGCCGCAGCACGGCGCTGTAGTCATATTCGAGGGCCTTTGAGTAGCGGCCCATCAGCGGTCCCGTCGCCAGCGCCGCGATCTGTCCCGGTTCGGCGTCGAAACCGAAGAATTTGGCGACGCGGCTGAGTTGCGCGGGCATGTCGTTGAGCATCCCGTCGAAATCGGCCCATTCGATGTGGCGGTCGGCCATCGCGTCGGCGGCCGCTTCCAGCGCAGTCATCTCGCATGCCCACGCGACGGCGGCGAGCTCGGCGTCGTTGTGCGCGGCCGGGACGGGAATCCCGCGCCGTTGCAGGCGATCGGCGCGTGAAGCGGCCAGGTGACGCAGCTCGAGGAGCGAATTCTCGCCGGCGAGGATGCTGGCGACGTAGTTGCGCGGGCTGGCGTACATCAACAGGGCCCGCTCGCCCGGCGGGACCAGGCCGGGCGCGATCTCGCTGACGAAGCTGGTCGCCTTGACGCAGGCGAGCTCGCCGAAGCTGCGCGACATCAGCTTGGTGACGGACGGCAAGTCGCGCGAGCGCACCTCGGTCGGGGTCAGGGCCACGTCGCGCAGCAGGCGCGGCTCGCGGATCGCCAGCACTCCGCTCAGCTCGCCGAGCAGCCGCGACACCAGGGTCGAGCCGACATGGCCGATATGGAAAATCCAGCGCGCGTCGCTGCTTAGGTCGCCGGCCATCGCCGCCTCGACCTCGGGCCACGGCACGATCTGCGCGTCGACCGGCTGCTGCAGCATGCGGTCGTCGAGGAAGCTCGCGGTGCGGTAGCTGGCGCGGTCCATAGCGACCAGCCGGACCTGGCCCGTCGCCGGGTCGAGCGCCTGGGCGAGCCAGGTGGCGTCGCGGGCGATCTCTTCGGATGTCGGAGCGCTGGACATGCCGCCCCTTAGCCGCGCATTGGGCGGCAGACCAAGGGAGGTTGTCTTGGCCGAACGAATGACCGGCGGCTGCGCCTGCGGGCGGATCCGCTACTCCGCGAGCGTCGCGCCCGACGAAGCCTATCTGTGCCATTGCCGGATGTGCCAGCGCTCGAGCGGTGCGATCTCGCTCGCTCTGGTCAACGCGATGCTCGCCGATCTCCAATGGGAGCGCGAGCCCGACTGGTACGACAGCTCGCCGATTGCCGTGCGGCCTTATTGCCGCGAGTGCGGAACGTCGCTCGGCTTCAAGTTCAAGGACGGCAGCGACAAGATGGATCCGACCGTCGCCAGCTTCGACGATACGGCGCCGTTCCGCCCGAAGCACCATTTCGGCGCCGAGAGCATCCACCGCGCCTGGCTCAACACCGAAGGCCTGCCGGAGATGCGCACCGGCGATTACGACAAGCTCGTCCAGAAATGGGTCGACGCGACCGGGGAGTTTCCGGGGTGACGTCCTAACGTCCGCTCTCCATCCATTGCGGACATTGCAATGTAGGAATTCGGCTGACATGCGCTCCGGGCAATGCAGCGCACTGCCCGCCGTTTGGACATTGCGGCCAGGACCCGAGCTTCCCGTGCGGGGGCAAGGGCTCGAGCTTCCCGCGCGCAAGTGGGCGCGCGCGTGCGTAGGATCGCTGCATTTGCTGCGTTTCGGCCGTTCGCGGGGCTCGTGGGCGTGCGCACGTCGCGGTGCCAACTTTGGCAACTTCCGAGCCAGCATGACTGAGGCGACCGTCCATCGCTGGGCCGCGTCGGACGGCGTCCGACTCGCCTACCGCGAGGTCGGGCAGGGGAGGGCGGTGATCCTGCTGCACGGGCTGTTCTCCGACGCCGAGATGAACTGGATCAAATTCGGCCACGCGGAACGCATCGCCGCCGAGGAGTTCCGGGTCATCATGCCCGACCTCCGCGCGCACGGGCTCAGCGGCAAGCCTCACGGGCCGGAGCATTATCCCAAGGGAATCCTCGCCCGCGACCTCAGGGAGCTGGTCGCGCATCTCGGCCTCACCGAATTCGATCTCGGCGGTTTCTCGCTTGGCTCGCGGACTACGGTCGAGACCGTCGGGGAAGGGTTGAAACCGCGCCGGGCGATTCTCGGCGGCGCCGGGCTCGAGGGGCTGCGCAACTGGGAGCGCCGCAAGACCTTCTTCCTCGACGCGATCGCGATGTTCGACACGGTCCAGCGCGGCGACCCGCACTGGCTCTCGATCCAGTTCATGAAGAGCCAGAAGGTCGACCGCGTCGCCGCTGCGCTGCTGCTCGACAGCTTCGAGGACGCGTTCACGAGCTGGCTCGAGGCGTTCACCATGCCGACGCTCGTCGTGTGCGGCGACCAGGACGACGACAATGGCTCGGCCGAGGAGCTCGCCAACGTGCTCCCTAATGCGACCTTCCGGGAAGTTCCGGGGACTCACATGAGCAGCGTGACCAGGCCCGAGCTCGGCGAGGAAATCGCCCGCTTCCTAGCGGCTTGACGCGGTTCGTTGCCGGTCGCAATCCGTTTTCCGACGAGTCCTTTGGGAGAGGGAACTGCCGTGCTGAAGCTAACCGTATCCGTTTCGCTCGCGGCGCTCGCGCTTGCCGGCTGCGCCGCCAATTCCACCGCTCCGGCCGCGATGACCGCGGTTTCAGAGCCGGTGCCGCCCCCGCCGGCGGTCAACACCGGCCCGGCCCGGACTCCGGACGGCGCTCGCGAGTTCATCGCCAGGGTCGAGAAGGACCTCTACGATTTCAGCGTGATCTCGGGCCGCGCGGCGTGGGTCAACGCGACCTACATCACCGACGATACCGATGCCTTGAACGCTTATTTCGGAACGATCGGCACCGAAAAGACGATCGAATATGCGAAGGAGGCCGCGATCTTCGCCCAGGTTCCCGGCCTCGATCCGGACACCGCGCGCAAGCTCAACATCCTCAGGACCGCGCTTGTGCTTCCGGCGCCGAGCACGCCGGGCGCCGCGGCCGAGCTCAACGAGATCGCCACCCGGCTCCAGTCGACCTACGGCAAGGGCCGCGCGACGCTCGACGGCAAGACCATCACCGGGGACGAGGCGGAGGAGCGGATGGGCACGCTGCGCGACCCCAGCAAGCTCAAGGAAGTGTGGACCAGCTGGCATACCAACGTCGGGCGACCGATGCGCCCGGACTACACGCGCCTGGTGACGATCGCCAATCAGGGCGCGAAGGAGCTCGGCTTCGCCGATACCGGGGCTCTGTGGCGCTCGAACTACGACATGACGCCGGAGGAATTTTCGGCGATGTACGACCGGCTGTGGGGCGAGATGAAGCCGCTCTACCTCCAGCTCCATTGCTACACCCGGGCCAAGCTCAACCAGAAATATGGCTCGGCGGTGCAGCCGGCGACCGGCCCGATCCGCGCCGACCTGCTAGGCAACATGTGGGCCCAGGAATGGGGCAATATTTACGACGTGGTCGCGCCTAAGGGCTCGGGCGACATCGGCTACGACCTCGAGGACCTCCTCAAGAAAGCCAAGTACGATCCCGTGAAGATGGTGAAGACCGGCGAGCGCTTTTATACTTCGCTCGGCTTCCCCGCGCTTCCCGACACCTTCTGGACGCGCTCGCAGATCACCCGCCCGCGCGACCGCGAGGTGATTTGCCACGCCTCGGCGTGGGACGTCGACAATAAGGAAGATCTGCGGATCAAGATGTGCACGCGGGTGAATGCCGACGATTTCGTCACGATCCACCACGAGCTCGGCCACAATTTCTACCAGCGCGCCTACAACCAGCAGCCGTACCTTTATGAAAACGGCGCCAACGACGGCTTCCACGAGGCGATCGGCGATTTCATCGCTTTGTCGGTGACGCCTGAATATCTCGTCCAGATCGGGCTCCTCGACCGCAGCAAGGTGCCGTCTCCGGACAAGGACACCGGCCTGCTGCTGCGCCAGGCGATGGACAAGGTCGCCTTCCTCCCCTTCGGGTTATTGGTCGACAAATGGCGCTGGGGCGTGTTCGACGGGTCGATCCCGACGTCGAACTATGAAGCCGGCTGGACCAACTTACGCCAGCAATATCAGGGGATCGTCCCGCCGGTGCCGCGGACCGAGGCCGATTTCGATCCAGGCGCCAAGTTCCACATCCCCGGCAACACGCCCTACGCGCGTTATTTCCTGGCGCGGATCCTCCAGTTCCAGTTCTACAAGGCGGCGTGCGACATTTCGGGATGGAAGGGGCCGCTCCACCGCTGCAGCTTCTACGGCAACAAGCAGGTCGGCCAGCGGTTGAATGCGATGCTGGCGATGGGCGCGTCAAAACCCTGGCCGGACGCCCTTCAGGCCTTCACCGGCACGCGCGAGATGTCGGGCAAGCCGATGCTGGAATATTTCGCCCCGCTGCAGGCGTGGCTCGAACAGCAGAATCGCGGAAAGCAGTGCGGCTGGTGAAAGAAGGGGCGCCCCGGGGAGGGCGCCCCTGTTCGTTCAGGTCGTGCTCGGGATTCCGCGGGCGCGTCCGCGGCTGCTGGCATTGGTCTTGATGCCCGAGCCGCCGCTGCGCCGACCGAGGCTGGCGTTGCCGCCGCCGGTTTCGCTCATTCCGCGTTGGCTCGCGTTGCGGCTCGACGTCGACGAGCTCGCGGTGGTCAGACCAGCAGTGTCGTCGGCCATGTCGAACTCGCCGCTCGAACCGGACCCTTCGCGCCATTCGCCGATCTGATCGCTGAGGTTGCTCAGCTGGTCGCTGATCTGGGTGCGCCGGGACCACAGGAACAGGCCGGCGGCAGCGGCGCCGGCGGCGGCCGCGGCTGCGGCAAACGGCCGCTCGCGCGCCATTTCCATCACGCCCCAGTCGCTATATTGGTTGCGACCGCTGGGGTTGTTGTTGCGGCCGCCGCGATTGTTACTCCTCGGCATCGAACTCTCCTCACTAATGATACGCTCTCAACACGATTAAACGATTGAAAGCGCGCGCTGTTCGCCCGCCATCGGCGAACAGCGGCGAAGAGAGACAGGGCAGCGATGGAGCGTCAGGCGGTGGCCAGCTGGTCGAGCATATATTCGGCCGAAGAGGCGCGATATTCGCCCGGAGCCTCGACGTTGAGCTGCTCGACGACGCCGTCGTTGACGATCATCGAATAGCGCTGCGAGCGCTTGCCCATGCCGAACTTGCTGCCGTCCATGGTGAGCCCGGTCGCGTCGGCGAACTCGCCGTTGCCGTCGGCGATCATGGTGATGTCCTCGGAGCCGTCGCGCTGCCCCCAGGCGCCCATGACGAACGGGTCGTTGACGGAAATGCAGGCGATCTCGTCGACGCCTTGGCCTTTAAGCTCCTGGGCCTTCTCGACGTAGGACGGCAGGTGCCGCGCCGAGCAGGTCGGGGTGAAGGCTCCCGGAACCGCGAACAGCGCGACCTTCTTGCCTTTAAAATATTCGCCGCTCGTGGTGGGTTTCGGTCCTTCGGACGTGGCGATGGCGAGCGGAACGTCGGGCAGTCGGTCGCCGACTTGAATGGTCATTGCAGGATCTCCTTGGGTCGCGTCGAACCGGCAGATAGGCTCGCCGTATGTCCGCCTCAAGGCTTGCCCGTGGCGGACTGTCGCCGCATTGTCGCGGCGTGCCTCACGCGCCGACCTTCCTCTCCGGCAAGTTCCTCCTGGCGATGCCAGGGATGGCCGATCCGCGATTCGAGCGCGCCGTGATCGCGATGTGCGTCCATGACGAGAACGGGGCGATCGGAGTCGGTGTCGGCCACAAGCGCGCCGGGATCAGCTTTCGCGGATTGCTCAAGCAGCTCGAGATCGAGCCCGGCGAGGCGCCCGATTGCGCGGTCCACCACGGCGGGCCGGTCGAGCCGGGGCGCGGCTTCGTGCTCCATTCGAGCGACTGGGGCGGGCAGGACACGCTGCACGTCAACGGCCCGAACGGCGAGCTGTTCGCGATGACCGGAACGATCGACATCCTCAAGGCCATTGCCGAGGGGCGCGGACCGGCGCAGTGGATCGCCGCGCTCGGCTATGCCGGCTGGGGCGAGGGACAGCTCGACGACGAGATGACGCGGCACGGCTGGTTCGCCGCGCAAGGCGACCCGAAGATCCTGTTCGAGCTGCCGACCGACGAGCGCTGGGCGGCAGCGTTCAAGGCCGAGGGGGTCGATCCGCGAATGCTCGCCAGCGAGACCGGCGCGGCCTAACGCGCGAGGTCGCCAAGCTCCTCGATCATCGGTCCCAGCCACTTCCGGTAAGGGTCGGCCGAGCCGATGCTGTCGCGATTGATCGGCCGGCGGACCTGCTCGCTGCTCGGGGTTGCGACGGCGCTCGTCGAGCGATGGAAGTCGAGGCAGTCAGGCTCGAAGTCGAGGCCGAGGAAGTCGAGGACTTCACGGGTCCGCGCCTCGACGTCGTCGACTAGGTCTTCATAGCGCAGGTGAAGGATTCCGCCGGGCGACGCCGCGCTGACCGCTTCGACCAGGTTCACGTAGTCCTGGTAGAAGCGGGCGATGTCGCGCTGGTCGTTCGACGCGATAAAGCCTTCGGCGAACAACATCTTGAAGTTGGACCAGCAGCAATCGAGCGCATCCCTGCGCAGGTCGATGATCCGGGCGTTCGGAAGCATCAGCCGGATGAGGCCGACATGGAGCCAGTTGGAGTTGAGCTTGTCGATGAACCGCGGCTTGCCCAGCGGGCGATAGTCCCGCGACCGGTCAACATAGGTCTGTCCCAGCCGCGTGAAGTCCTCCGGAGCCATCGCGGCGACGCGTTCGATATAGCCGGCGTTGGAGCCGCGGCGCAGGCGCTCCTGCAGGCGCGGCAGGATCGGCAGCTCGCCGCCGGGCTCGATGTGGGAATGGCAGCCGAGAATCCGCTCGAGCAGCGTCGTTCCGGACCGCGGCATGCCGAGGATGAAGATGGGAGACGTGTCGGCGCATCCCGCCGAGCCATGGGCCGCGAATCGATCCGCGCTGAACGTCCGGATGCGCTGTTCGACATCGGCGCGCGCGGCATCGGAATCATAGGGATGGGTCGCCAGGCGAAGCCGTTTGCCCTCAGCGATCTGGCGGAATGCCTCGGCGTAATCGCCATTCCGTTCGGCGAGGACGCCCAGGGCGATGTGCAGCGGGCCGCCATCTTCGGACGTGCCTTCGCGCGCCGCGAGCGCCTGGTTGACGGCGTCGATGTCGCTGTCGGTTATCGAGTCCGGGAAGTAATTGATTAGCCCCCACCACGCAGCGCCGCTGTTGGGCTCGAGTGCGAGCGCCCGGCGGAAGGCGGCGATGCTGTCCTGCTTGCGGCCAAGCATCCGCAGTTCCTGAGCATAGATAATCCACATCGCGACGTTTCTTGGGTCGAGCGCGACGACTTTCGCATAGACCTCGGCCGCGTGCTCATGGTCGTTTGCTTCGCCGTGAAGCTCGGCGACGTATTCAAGCGATGCCTGGTTGTTGGGCTTGCGGCGGATGACCTCCTCGATCAGCGCGATGCCCTCCTTGAGCCGCGCCTGGAGCACGAGGCATTTGGCGAGCAGCATGATCGCTCGAAGGAACGTCGGCGCGCGTGCGAGAACGGCACGAAGCCGCTCCTCGGCCCGTTCGAGCTCCCACGCTGCCGTGTCGGCTTCGGCGGCCATGGTCAGCGCGAGCAGGTCGTCCGGATGCGCTTCGAGAAAGCGATCGACGATCGCGCGCGATTCGTCATGGCGGCCGTCCTGGTTGGCGACCGCCGCTTCATTGAGCTGCGGGTCGCGAAAGCCGGCCTGGATGCCCGCCAGTTCGGCATCCGCAGCGTCGGCGATCATGTCGAGCCGGCGGCACGCCTCCGCCGCCAGCCGGAAGACCCGCGGGTCGGGTGTCGAGGCAAGGAGCGCGTCCGCTTGGTCAAGCGCCGCGCGCGGGTCCGAATCGAGCAAATCCCGGACGGACGCCAGAAGGTTGTCAATGCTGACCTCCGTCCCGATCGCGGCTCCGAGCGGATGGGTCATCGAGGAAGCTCAAATACTTGCATGCGGTTCTACTATCGAAAACGCGAGCGCGCACAACGTCGAATGACATATAAAGAATTCTTTATATTTGCCTTTGCAGTGCCTCGCGGCTAACGGCTGCGGCGACCCGCGCCGCCGAGGCGCAACCTCGATTCAGTGGAGATTCTCGACGTGGCGACGCAGGCTGAAACACGATTCAACGACTTTGTCGTGAAGGACCTCGGCCTGGCCGATTTCGGCCGCAAGGAGATCGAGATCGCCGAAACCGAGATGCCGGGCCTGATGGCCCTGCGCGCCGAGTTCGGCGCGTCGAAGCCGCTCAAGGGCGCGCGGATCACCGGGTCGCTCCACATGACGATCCAGACGGCGGTGCTGATCGAGACGCTGATCGAGCTCGGCGCCGAGGTGCGCTGGGCAAGCTGCAACATTTTCTCGACCCAGGATCATGCCGCCGCTGCGATCGCCGCGCGCAACATTCCGGTATTCGCGATCAAGGGCGAAACGCTCGAGGATTATTGGAACTATGTCGTCCGGATCTTCGATTGGGGCCGTGACACGACCGCCAACATGATCCTCGACGACGGCGGCGACGCGACCATGTTCGCGCTGTGGGGCTATCGCGTCGAGCAGGGCGAGGAGCTGTTCTCGCCGTCCAACGAGGAAGAGGAAATCTTCGTCGCCACGCTCAAGCGGTTCCTGGCCGAGCGACCCGGTTACCTGACCAAGACCGTCGAGACGATCAAGGGCGTGTCCGAGGAGACGACCACCGGCGTGCATCGCCTCTACGACCTCGCCAAGCAGGGCAAGCTCCCGTTCCCGGCGATCAACGTCAACGACAGCGTCACCAAGTCGAAGTTCGACAATCTCTACGGCTGCCGCGAGAGCCTGGTCGATGCGATCCGCCGCGCGACCGACGTGATGCTCGCGGGCAAGGTCGCCTGCGTGGCGGGCTTCGGCGACGTCGGCAAGGGCAGCGCCCAGTCGCTGCGCAACGGCGGCGCCCGGGTGATCGTCACCGAGATCGACCCGATCTGCGCGTTGCAGGCGGCGATGGAGGGCTATGAAGTCGTGACGATGGAGGAAGCGGTGACCCGCGCCGACATCTTCTGCACCGCGACCGGCAACATGGACGTGATCACGCTCGACCACATGCGGGCGATGAAGAACATGGCGATCGTCTCCAACATCGGTCACTTCGACAGCGAGATCCAGATCGGCGCGCTGGCCAATTACAAGTGGACCGAGATCAAGCCGCAGGTCGACGAGGTCGAATTCCCGGACGGCA
The DNA here is from genome assembly GCA_045811385.1 of Sphingomicrobium sp. Taxonomy (GTDB): domain Bacteria; phylum Pseudomonadota; class Alphaproteobacteria; order Sphingomonadales; family Sphingomonadaceae; genus Sphingomicrobium. The sequence goes on from JBJMUB010000073.1 coordinate 11,352, forward strand.
AGAAGATCATCGTGTTGAGCAAGGGCCGCCTGGTGAACCTCGGCAACGCGACCGGTCACCCGAGCTTCGTGATGAGCTCGAGCTTCACCAACCAGGT
>JBJMUB010000074.1:0-14949 GCA_045811385.1 Sphingomicrobium sp.
CCCCCCCCCGGTGGCGCTTCCGGGCCCTCTCTTGTCTGGGGCTCGTCCGATACCACCGCTGATTGAGCCGCCGCGCGCCGCGCCGCGCGCCAGTGAGTGATGCGAATCGCGAGAATCGCGAATTCGTACAGGCCGTAGAGCGGGACCATCAGCATCAGCATCGAAACCGCGTCCGGCGGCGTCAGGACCGCCGCCACGGCGGCCGCCCCGACGATCGCATAGCGCCGCGATTTGCTCAGCTGCTCGCGGGTGACGATCCCGGCCCGTTCGAGGATCATCAGCAGGATCGGGAGCAGGAAGGCGGCGCCGAAGCCGAACAGGAACCGGGTCACGAAGGTCAGATAATTGCCGACTCCGGGCAGCGCTTCCTGGTGGATCCCGCCGATGTCGCCCTGATAGCTGAGCAGGAAGTGCAGCGCCCACGGCATGGCGACGAAATAAGCGAATGCGGCACCCGCCCCGAAGAACAGCGGAGTCATCAGCAGGAACGGAAGGAAGGCGTTCTTTTCCTTCGCGTAGAGCCCCGGCGCGACGAACCGCCACAACTGGATGGCGAGCACCGGGAAGCTCACCATCAGCGCGGCGAACAGCGCGACCTTCACTTCGACGAAGAAGGCTTCGAAAATGTCGGTGTAGATCAGCTTTCCCTGGCCGGCCTTGAGCAGCGGCTGGACGAGGACCGCGAAGATGGCGCGGGCGAAGTACAGGCAGATGAAGAAGGCCACTGCCACCGCCGCGAGGCACCACAGCAGCCGACGCCTGAGCTCGACCAGATGCTCGAGCAGCGGCTGCCTGGTGTCGTCGATGTCCTTCACGGTAACGGCCGCTTGTCGGGCGGAAGCTCGTCCTCGAGCGAATCGGGATCGGCGACGGGCGGCATCGCGTCGGGCGCTCCCGGCTCGGAACATTCGGCGTTCGCCGGGTGGAGCCGCATGATCCGCTCATTCTCCTCGCGCCACTTCTTCTCCATCTCCTCGAGCTCCGCCTCGCGCATCATATTCTCGAGGCCGGAGGTGAAATGGCGGGCCATGCCGCGCATCCGCCCGACCCAATAGCCGACCGTGCGCATGACCTTGGGCAGGTCCTTCGGCCCGATGAAGATCAGGGCGAGCACCGCGACGATGACGAACTCGGTGGAATCGACGCCGAACATGGCGGCGCTCTAACGCTCAGCGGGCCTCATCGTCGCGCGGAGGCGTCGCCGCCGGCTCGTCGCGGCGGGCGGTGACGTCGATCGGCTCCTGGTCCCGGGGGAGCTGGCGCTGGCCTTCGCCGCGGCGCTGCTCCTCGAAGCGCTTGCGCTTCTCCTCTTCGTCGTCGGCCATGCCTTCCTTGAAGCTCTTCATGCCTTTGGCGACGTCCTTCATCATGTTCGAAAAGCGGTTGCCGCCGAACAGGAGGAGAAGAAACAGGCCGAGAATGATCCAGTGAATCAGGCTGAAACTGCCCATGAGGAAACTCCTTTGAGCGGCGTTCTAGTCCGCCTCTTCCTCGCTTTCCAGTTGCAGCTGGAAAGCGGCGTCATCGAGCGGATCGAGCAGCCCCGCGGCCTTGAGGTCGTCGATGCCCGGCAGGTCGCGCCGCGAACCGAGCCCGAAATGGGTCAGGAACTCATGCGTCGTCGCATAGAGCAGCGGCCGGCCCGGTCCTTCGCGGCGGCCCGCCGGCCGGACCCAGCCAGCGTCCATCAGCACGTCGAGCGTGCCCTTCGAGATCTGCACTCCGCGGATCGCCTCGATCTCGGCGCGGCTGACCGGCTCGTGATAGGCGATGATCGCCAGCGTCTCCGTTGCGGCGCGCGACAGCCGCCGCGGCTCCTCGCGGGTCCGGCGCAGCAAATGCGCGAGGTCCGGCGCGGTCTGGAAGTGCCAGCGGCCGCCGCGCTCGACCAGCTCGATTCCGCGTCCCTCGTAAACCGCGGCGAGCTCGCCGAGCGCCAGCTCGACCGGCCCCTCGCCGACATGCTCGGCGATCTCCTCGACACTGAGCGGAGTCGCTGAGGCGAAGATCGTGGCTTCGACCGACCGCACGAACTCGTCCATCCTCAGGCGACCTTGAGCATGATCGGAGCGAACGGCTCGTCCTGCGCGATGTCGAGCCGGCCGCGCCGCGCGAGCTCGAGCGCCGCGAGGAAGCTCGAGGCCAGCGCCGAGCGCCGGTACTGCGGGTCCTGGCTGGCCGGAAGGAAGCTGTCGAGGAAGGTCCAGTCGAGCGCCGTCCCGATCATCCGCGCGACCCGCTCGATCGCTTCCTCGAGCGTCATCACCGCGCGCGGGTGAATCACGTGCATCGGCGGCTGGGAGCGCGCCCGGACCGCACCGTACGCCGCGAACAGATCGAAATCGCGCACCTGCCACGCGGCCTTGCGGATCAGGCGCAGGCCTTCGGGCGCGCCGCGCAGGAAGACGTCGCGGCCGGTGCGGTCGCGGCCGAGCAGCCGGGCACCGGCCTCGCGCATCGCGTCGAGCCGCTGCAATCGCATCTGCAGGCGCAGCGCGATCTCCTCGGGGCTCGGATCCTGCTCCGGATCCTTGGGCAGCAGCAGGCAGGATTTGAGGTACGCCAGCCACGCCGCCATCACCAGATAGTCGGCGGCGATCTCGAGCTTCAGCGCGCGCGCCTCGGACAGATAAGCGAGATATTGCTCGACCAGCTGCAAAATCGAGATTTGCGCAAGGTCGACCTTTTGCGCCCGGGCGAGGTTCAGCAGCAGGTCGAGCGGGCCTTCCCAGCCGTCGAGGCTCAGCGTCAGCTCGTCCGACTGGCGGATCGGCGGGGTGTCGAAAGGCTCTTCGTCCACGGCAAAACACTAACCGTTCGGGCTGAGCGTGTCGAAGCCCTGTCTTTCAATTCTGTGGAAAGAAAAATCAGCCCTTCGACAAGCTCAGGGCGAACTGCGGTAGTGGCTAGACCAGCGCCAGAAGCTCGTCGCGCTTGGCGACGGCCTCGGCGAAGCTCGGCCCTTCGTCGTCCTCGACCAGCGTCACCGCCATCGCCCGGGCGAGGCGCGCCTCCCCCTCCGCACTCATCGCCGGAGCGGACTTCGCGACCGCGACCATCTCCTCCATCTTGCCCGAACAGTGCAGCGCCGCGTCGCATCCCGCGGCGACCACCCCCGCCGCCCGGTCGCCGAAATCGCCCTGAAGCGCCTCCATTCCGAGGTCGTCGCTCATCAGGAAGCCGTCGAAGCCGATGCGGCCGCGGATGATGTCGCCGATGACGGTCGGCGACAGGCTCGCCGGACGGTCCGGGTCCCACGCAGTGTAGACGACGTGCGCGGTCATCCCCATCGGCGCCGATGCGAGCCGCTCGAACGGCTCGAGGTCGCTCTCCAGCTCATCCGCGCCAGCGTTCACGACCGGCAGCTCCTTGTGGCTGTCGACCAGCGCCCGGCCGTGGCCGGGCATATGCTTGACGATCCCGACCACCCCGGCCGAGGCCATTCCGTCGAGCACGACTCGGCCGAGCGCCGCGACCTGCATCGGCTCCGAGCCCAGCGCGCGGTCGCCGATGATGTCCGACGCGCCTTCCTGGCGCACGTCCAGCAACGGCAGCGCATTCACGTTGATTCCGCACGCGCGGAGCGCCAGCGCGATTGCGCGGGCGTTGGACCGCGCCGCCTCGATCGCCGACGATGGCGCAAGCGCGTAAAGGTCGGCGAAGCGCTCGGCCGGCGGAAAGGCCGGCCACGCCGGCGGCCGCATCCGCACGACCCGGCCGCCCTCCTGGTCGATCAGGATCGGGACATCGGCGCGTCCGCTGAGATCGCGCAGCGAGTCGGTCAGACGCAGCAACTGATCCGGGTCCTCGCAATTGCGCCTGAAGAGGATGAAGCCGGCGGGCTCGGCGTCGCTGAAAAAGCTGGTCTCGTCGGCGCTGAGCTCAAGACCCTCGAGGCCGTAGATCGCCGCCCGCATCGTCACTGCGCCACGAAGCAATTCTCGCCCGCGGCCTTCAGCGCCTGGCAGACCTGGCGAGCGTCGGCCGCGGAGGAGGTTGCGGCGCGCAGCCGGATCCCGCCCGGGAACGGCACGATCATCTTGGTCGCCGAAGCGACCGACGGGAAACGCGCCGACAGCGCCGACCAGGCGCGCTCGGCCTGCGCCCGATTGGCGAAGGCGCCGAGCTGGACGACGCTGCCGGTACCGCCAGTGGCCTTGGGCGGAGAGTCCGCCGCGACCGGCTCCTTGGTCTCGTTCGGCGGAATCCGCTTCGGTTCCTCCTTGGGCCGTGGCGGCGGCGTTTGCTTGACCTTGCTGAGATCGAGCTTCGCGTCCTTGTCCTCGCCCGCGCTGGTTTCGTACGCCGTCTCGCTGTCGCCGGCGACATTGAGTCCGCCGGGATTGGGCGGTTTGACCTTGTAAGGACCGGCTTCGGCGCGGATCAGCTCCGGCGGTCCGCCGACCTCGGCATCGCGACGGCCCATCCAGAAGAAAGTGCCGGCGACGATCGCCGCGGCCAGGACCACGACGGACAGTGCGGCGAACATTTTGCCGGCCGAGACTCCGCGGGGCTCGTCCTCATCCTCGACCGCGGCGAGCCAAGGCAATTGCCCGTCGTCATAGGCCGATCGCTCGTCCGTCATCGCTCGACCGCCTTGCGCGCTCCGGGCAGGCCGGCGACCGCGCAGCTGAACCGGATCCGCTCCATGCGCTGGCACAGCACTTCGGAATGAGCCTGGGAGGTTGTCCCGATCTGGAAGCGATAGAAGCGGCGGCCGCGCGAATTGCGGGTTTCGACAACGACCGCGGGCAAGCGCCTAACGCCCGGATAGGCCCGTGCCATGTGGACCCAGCCGCGCTTGGCCTGCAGCCGGCTGCCGAATGCGCCGATCTGCACGACTCGGCCGGCGGCACCAGAGGATACGCGCGCCGGCCAGAGCCTGACGCGCTGCGTATTGATGACCGGCGTGGCGGCGGGTCGCGGCACACTCTTGGGCCGCGACTCCTTCTGCACGTTCGAGACGCGATTCCGCCGGTCGGTGGCGAGCGTTCGGTTGACCCGCTTCGGCAGGTCCTTGGGAATGGTCCGCGGCAGTCGGAAGCCGCGCTCCTCGCTGACCTCCGGCGACGGCATCGACGGGCGGCGGACTTCGGCCGGCGGCACTCGGGTCGGCGGCGCAACCGGCATGGGCCGGATCTGCTCCGGAGGTGCAGGTCGAGCGTCCGGCAGCGTCACGGTCGTTCGCGGCGTCGTTGCGACCTCGGTGTCGCCCGCGCTGCGCGTGCCGAGCCAGTAGGAGGTTCCGCCCACCAGCGTCAACGCCGCCACGCCCCAGCCGAGCACGGCGCTGCCCCTGTCCGCCTGCCGCGATGGCGTGGCGGGCCGCACCGGTTCGTCGGGAAGCCATGGCAGCCGGTCCATGCCGAGCGCCACCCGGCTGTCGGTCATATTCAGCGCATCTCCTCGGTCGCGGCCACTCCCATGAGGGCCAAACCGCTGCGGATGATCTGCGCGATTCCGAGCGCCAGTTCCAGCCGCGCGCGCGAAAGTTGTGGATTATTTTCAACGAGGAAGCGGCGGGAGGGATCGTCGTTGCCGCGATTCCAGAGCGCGTGGAAGTCCGAGGCGAGGTCGTAGAGATAGAACGCGATGCGGTGCGGCTCGTGTGCCAGCGCCGCACTTTCGACCACCCGCGGATATTGCGCGGCGCGCTTCACGAGCGCGAGCTCCTCGTCGTCGAGCAGCGCGAGGTCAGCGTCCGCGGCCAGGTCGACCCCGGCGTCCGCCGCCTTGCGCCTGAGCGAGCTGATCCGGGCATGGGCGTACTGGACGTAGAACACCGGATTGTCCTTCGACGCCTCGACCACTTTCATGAAGTCGAAATCAAGGGGCGTGTCGGCACGCTTGGTCAGCATCATGAAGCGCACGACGTCCTTGCCGACTTCCTCGACGACGTCGGCGAGGGTGACGAAGTCGCCCGCGCGCTTGCTCATCTTGACCGGCTCGCCGCCGCGGAACAGGCGCACCATGTTGATGATCTTGACGTCGAGATCGACCCGGCCGTCGGTCAGCGCGCGAACCGCCGACTGGACGCGCTTGACCGTCCCGGCATGGTCGGCGCCCCAGATGTTGACGAGGTGATCTGCGCTCTGCGCCTTTTGCCAGTGGTATGCGGCGTCGGCGCCGAAATAGGTCCAGCTGCCGTCCGATTTCTTCATCGGCCGATCTTGGTCGTCGCCGAACTGGCTCGAACGGAACAGGGTCAGCTCGACCGGCTCCCATTCGTCGTGCGGGTCGAGGCTCTTGGGCCGCTCGAGCACGCCTTGGTAGACCAGGCCCTTGTCGCGCAGCACCTGCAGCGCCTTGTCGACCGCCCCCGAGCGCTGGAGCTCGGCTTCGGACGAGAAGAGGTCGTGATGGATGCCGAGCAGCCCGAGGTCGTGGCGGATGAGGTCCAGCATCGCCGCGATCGCGCGGCCGCGAAACAGGTCGAGCCATTCGGCTTCGGGCGCGGTGGCATATCGCTCGCCGAACTCGGCGGCGAGGACGGCCGCGACGGGGCGCAGATAGTCCCCTGGATACAGCCCCTCCGGGATCTCGCCGATGTCCTCGCCGAGCGCCTCGCGGTACCTGAGGTGGAGCGAGCGGGCGAGCGTGTCGACCTGCGCACCGGCGTCGTTGACGTAATATTCCTTGGTGACCCGGAAGCCCGCCGCCTCGAGCAGCCGGGCGAGGCTGTCGCCGACCACCGCTCCGCGGCAATGGCCCATGTGCAGCGGTCCGGTCGGGTTGGCCGACACATATTCGACGTTGACCCGCTCGTTCGCACCGATCTTCGACAGGCCATATTGGTCGCCCTCGCGCAGGATCGTCGTAAGCTCATCGCGCCAGGCGTCGGCGTTGAGGCGAAGATTGATAAAGCCGGGACCCGCGATCTCGATCGACGTCACCGGCGGCAGCGCCTCGAGCTTCGGTTTGATCGCTTCGGCGAGCGCGCGCGGATTGGTTCCGGCGCCCTTGGCCAGGACCATCGCGGCGTTGGTCGCGAGGTCGCCATGCGCCGGATCGCGCGGCGGCTCGACCGTCACGTTCCTGCGCTCCACGCCGGCCGGCAGCGCACCGTCGGCAACGAGCTCGTCGAGCACTCCGTCGAGGAGTGCGGCATATTGGGCGTAGAGGCTCAATTTCGGTCCACGTGTGTGCGGAAAGCGGCGCGTCTAGCGCAGGCGCTTCCGCGCGTCACCCTTGGCGCCCAGCTGACAGCAGTCGGAACGGCGCTTGCGCCAACTCGTTGCACCACGACCAGGGAGGAATGCGATGTCGAAGCTCGTCCTGATCGCCGCCTGCGCCACGGCTGCGGCCACTCTCGGCGCGTGCGGCTACAACGATAATTACAACAACCAGGCCTATGATTCGGCCAATGCCGATTACAACGCCGAGGGCGCCAACTACGCCGGCAACGAGGCAGGCTATAACAACACGAGCGATTATAACGCGGTCAACGCCGCCAACTACGCCGACAATATGGCCAACGACACGGGCAATGCCGCTGACACCGGCAATGCCGTTACCAACAACGGCTATTAGGCTGAGCGCAGGCGCGTCAGCGCGTTAAATGAGCTCTGCAGCGCCGAACCCATGGACCCACTGGTGCAACGGCTCGATGCGCGCATGGTCCAGATCGTAACCTGCCGGGTCGACGCCGGCCGAGACCGCGAGGGTGGACGCGACGCTATGCGCAACGCTCACCGTCGCCGCGGAACCACCGGCGAGATAACGCAGGGTGACCGAGGCTGAGCTGTTGATCGTGCTCAACGTCACCCAGTCGTTTCCTCCGCCGTCGGCATCGACCTGGATCAATCCTCCGCTGGTTACCCGCAAATAGCCGCCGGTGACCGGATTCACTCCGGCGGCGAGGCTCAGGATCTGGGTGACGTCGACCACGTCGCCCTTTCCATAGTCGAGAATCCGGTCGATCTGCGAACCATCGCGGTTGATTAAGGCCGAATTGCTAAGGACGAATCGGTCATTGCCCGCGCCGCCGGTGAAGACGTCGGCCCCGCCCTTGCCTTCGAGCACATTGTTGCCGGCATTGCCGACGAGCGACTGGCTGAAATCATTGCCGGTCAGGTCGATCGCCGTCTTGCCCTTGTCGTTGGCGGTGCGCAGCACCTCGATCTCACTTGCCGCGGTTAGCGCATAACTGACGCTTGCCTTGATCACATCCTGGCCGGCGCCGCCGGCGCCTTCGAACACCAGCGTCGCGGCACTGTTCACGGTGTAGCTGTTGCCGGCCTGCATCGCGGCTCCGCCGATTACGGCGGCCTGGAGCGTGTAGGCGCCGGTCAACGATCCGACGGCGGAAAGATTGACGGTGCACAGCCCGCTGCTTCCGACCGTGCAGGTGAGCGACGCGTCGAGTCCGGCGCCGCTGTCGTCGTCCGAGGCGATCACCGCTCCGTTCGGCCCAAGCAGGCGCAAGTTCGGGTCGGCAAGGCTGCCCGCGGTTCCGAGCGAGCTCACGCCCAGCATTTCGAACGTGTAGGTGGTGCCGGCCACGAGATAGACCGAAACCGAGTCGACCTCGCCCGCAGCGCCGATGGAAGCACTGGCCTTGTAATCGACGTTGGCCCCCGCGAGCGGCAGAGTCTCGATCCACGGCGTCCCGGTCAGGCGCGCATTGCTGTAGGCCGCGACCAGCGCATGGACCTGCGCGGTCGGATGCACATCGTCAAAAAAGACGATGCTCCGGTGCTCGAGCAGATTGTCCGAGAGTTCAGCGGGGGTGAGCCCGTGGAGCGCGGCCAGCTCGGGCAGGATCGCGTTCAGCGCGCCGGTCACGACCGTCCCGGACGCATCCGTATAGTCCATCAGCGGGATGTAGGTGACGTGCGCGCCGCGCGCCTCGAGTGCCGGGACGACGACGGTTCGGATCAGCGTATCGAGATATTGCGAATAGTCGGTCGCGGCGGCGCTGCGCGCGATCTCGGCGCCGTCGAGCAGGTTATTGCCGTTGCTGTCGTACTTGGGGATCAGCCCGACGTCGGGAACGCCGGTAATCAGGAAGTTGCGAGCGCCGATATCGACGATCTGCTCCAGCTCGTGCAGCATCTTGTCGGCGGCATTGTCGAGCGCGTCGTGAGCGCTCGCCGTCCCGACCGGGTCGCTGCCGCTCTTCGCGAGGTTGCGAACGTCGTTGCCGCCCATGGTGACGAGGTAGAGCGCGTTGGGATCGGCGTGATTGTCGATCGCATCCTTGAACGCGTCCGTCTGCCCGTCGAGATCCGGGACGACCTCGTCGCCTTGGCGGATCTGCGCGCCGCCGTAGGCGAAATTGAGATTGTGCCCGCTTGGGTCGGACTCGAACGGGTCGATCGGAAGCCCGAGGATCGGGTCCTCGTAGTGGTAGGGAAAGACCGGCGTCGAGACGAGACCGATCGCCTTGTTGGAAAGCAGGTCGGCGTAAGTGAAGCCGTTGGAGAACCGCCCCTGATAATAGCCCAGTTCCGCCGTTGGCGCGCCTTCCGGAAGGTCGGTCAGCGGAAGGCCGTCGTACCATCGGGCAAGCTTCAGCGCGTTGCCCGAATCGACCAGGCTGTCTCCGAATACAAAAACGCCAGAGTACGCCATAACGCTCTCCTCACCCGGTCGAGCAGCTCCGGTCGGTCGGTTTGGCGCAGGCGTTCGATGCGTCGCCTGCCCTCAGCGACTCGCGATGCTCTTCCCTGTTGGACGGAGCGTCCACCAAAAGCGCCGCCATAACAATAGGATAAATGGTTGACGCTAGAAGCGGTCGGGAAGCCGGACCGGTCCGACGAGCTCCTCGTGGCGGGCGATGGCGAAGCGGTCGGTCATTCCGGCGATGAAGTCGCCGATCGTCCGCAGCCGTTCGGTTTCGCTGCCGCCGCCGCGCTGCCACGGCTCGGGAAGCAGCTTTGGGTCGTCGCGATAGGCGCCGGCGAGGTTGCCGACGATCCGCTCGGCTTCCTCGCGGACCTGCTCGAGCTCAGGGGATTCGTACAGTCGGGCGTAAAGGAAGCGCTTGAGCGTCCGCTCCTCCTCGGTGAGGGCGTCGGAGAAGCCGACGAGCGATCGTCCGGCCGAGCGCACGTCGTCGACCTTCGACACGCCGGATTGATGCACCCGCCGTTCGGTTTCCGAAAGGACATCGCCGACCATGCTGCCGATCATGTCGCGGACCAGCGCGCGCTGGTGCTTGTCGGTCGAGATGCCGGGATGGCGCTCGCCGATCGAATCCCAGTGCCGGGCGACGATCGGCAATTCGAGCAGATCGTCGAGATCGAGGATCCCCGAGCGAATACCGTCGTCGATGTCGTGATTGTCATAGGCGATGTCGTCGGCAATTGCCGCGACCTGCGCCTCGAGGCTCGGCCACGTTGCGAGCTCGAGGTCCCACTCGGCGTTCGCTTCCGCCATCGCCCAGGTCGGATGGGGGACCGGGCCGTTGTGTTTGGCGAGCCCTTCGAGCGCTTCCCAACTGAGGTTGAGGCCGGCGAAATCCGGATAAGGCGCCTCGAGCCGGGTGACGAGGCGGACGCTGTGGGCGTTGTGGTCGAACCCTCCGGCATCGATGAGCGCGGCGTCGAGCGCGGTTTCGCCGGCATGACCGAACGGCGGATGGCCGAGGTCGTGGGCGAGGCACAAGGCCTCTGTCAGGTCCTCGTTCAGGCCGAGCGCGCGGGCGATGGTGCGACCGATCTGCGCGACCTCGAGGCTGTGGGTCAGGCGGACCCGGAAATGATCGCCGTCGGGAGCGACGAAGACCTGCGTCTTGTGACGAAGGCGGCGGAACGCGACGGAGTGGACGATCCGGTCGCGGTCGCGCTGGAAAATGTCGCGCGGGCCGCGCGGCCCTTTGTCGGCTTCTTGATGAAGGCGTCCGCGCGACCGGTCGGGGTGCGCGGCGACGCCGGGCGGAAGGCTCATTCCGTGCCGAGTGGCACAATCTGGTCCGATGGGGAATTGGTCCAGCTGAAGGCGTCGATGCCGACGGTCTCAAGGTCTTCCTGGAAAATCTCGGCGTCGGAGGACGCACGGAACGGGCCGATCACCAGCCGCGCCCGGTCGGAGCTGCGCGCGACATAACCGCTGATGCCGTCGAACAGGGTGCGGTTGCGCGACTTCATCCGGCGGAATTGTTCAGGCAGCGCGTCCGCGTTCGGGCCGCTGGCGAGCTGCAGCCACACCTTGCGCTCGGATGGTCCCGACCGAACCGACGGAGTCGCCCGGCGGACCGGCGCCGCGTAAGCGACCTGGACCGTCCCCGCGGGCCGCCAGCTGGGCTCAGCCGGAGGTCCGGCGGACGGCTCGGGCGAGCGCAACAGCTCGTCGATGCCGGCAAGGCGATCGGTCTTGGCGCTCGCGGCCGCATAAGGCGAAACGACCGTGTTCGAAGCGAACGCCGGAGCGCTCGAATCGGGGAAGATGCCGAGGTTGACGGCCGCCGCCTTCTGCGCCGGCGCAAGCGACGGCAGCTGCTGAAGGAAGGGCGAAACCCGCGACCAGCTGCCCGGCATGGCAGCGTCGATGGCGACCATCGCGCCGCGCGAATCCCCGGTCAAAGCGAGAACGAAGGCGCGCACTCGTCCGGCGGCGGCATCGCCTCGAGCCGCCAACGGCGCCAGCGCCTGCATCGCTCCGGCCTTGTCGCCGCTGATGGCCAGGCTGAGCGCCAGCCGGCGCCGCGCCTCGGCGGCGTCGGGACCGCTCAGGGCCGCGCGATAGTCGGCCTGCGCGCGCGATTGCTGGCCGAGCAGATCGAACGCGAGACCGCGGTCGCAACCGATGGTCGTGGCCGGCGCGCCGAGCTGTTGCGCCCGGCTGAAATAGGCCATCGCCGCCTGCGCTTCGCCGTTGGCGACCGACACTGCGCCCATCCCCGCCTGCGGCAGCGGGCTGCGCGGATTGACCTCGTCAGCACGGGCGAAGAAACCGGCGGCGGCCTGGGTATCGCCGAGCTCGAGCGCGGCTTTGCCGGCGCCGATCAGGGCGCCGAAATCCTTGGGGTTCGAAGCGAGCGCGCGGACATGGCGCGCGAGCGCGGCCGAAATGGTCTCCGGCTGGGCGTAGCCGTAGCTGGTCTGGCCGACGGCCGGTGTCGCGGCGAGCAATGCGCCGGCGCACAATATGAGCAATCGTGGTGTCAAACTTCCCCGCATCGCTCTCCCCGATGGACACAGAATCTTACCCGAACCTTTCTGCATAGAGCGGTAACGGCGAGCCGTGCAGCAAGGGCGGTGAGCGGGCCGAATCCGGAGCGGAATCAACAAAATGATCCTCCCCGGAACGGGGAGGGGGCCATCCGAAGGATGGTGGAAGGGGCATGGTGCAGGGCTCCGAACCCCCTCCGTCAGCGCTTCGCGCTGCCACCTCCTCGTTCCGGGGAGGAGCGTTACTGGTTGTTCTGGCGGTTGAGGAAGCGCGGGATGTCGATCGGCTGCTTGAACCCGGGCTCCGCGGCCTCGTCATCCTCGCCGATCTGCGCCTGCGACGCGCCACGCGCGATGTTCGACATGCGCTCGAACAAAGTGCCGCCGGTCGTCGCGGCCGGCGCTTCCTCGGCAGCCTCCTCGTCGGTCGGCGGAGCGATCGGCGGCTTGCCGACCGGGGTAGTCAGGATGTCGTCGTCGCCGAGCAGGAGCTCCTCGCCCTCGTCCTCGGTTTCGGCGGTCAGCTCGAGCGAGGTCCCATCCTGCTCAGCGGTTTCCACCAGCGAAGCATCCTCGGTCGCCTTCGGAGCGGGTGTCGCGGTCCGTGCCGCGGGGAAGGTGAACACCTTGCCGGGCGCCGGCTGAGCGATCGCGTCGGCGTCGATGCCGGTGGCGACTACCGACACTCGGATCTTGCCGCCGAGGTCGTTGTTGAACGCCGAGCCCCAGATGATGTTGGCGTCGGGGTCGACCAGCTCCTTGATGTGGCTGGCGGCCTCGTCGACCTCCATCAGGCGCATGTCCTCGCCGCCGGTGATCGAGATGATGACGCCCTTGGCGCCCTTCATGCTGACGCCGTCGAGCAGCGGGTTGGAGATCGCCTTCTCGGCGGCCTCGATGGCGCGGTTGTCGCCGTCGGCCTCGCCGGTGCCCATCATCGCCTTGCCCATCTCGCTCATCACCGAGCGGACGTCGGCAAAGTCGAGGTTGATCAGGCCGGGCATGACCATCAGGTCGGTAATTCCGCGGACGCCCTGCTGGAGGACCTCGTCGGCCATTTCGAACGCTTCCTTGAAGGTCGTTTCCGAATTGGCGAGGCGGAACAGGTTCTGGTTGGGAATGACGATCAAAGTGTCGACGTGCTGCTGGAGCTCCTGGATGCCGGACTCTGCGGCGCGGCCGCGGCGGGCGCCCTCGAACGCGAACGGCTTGGTGCACACGCCGACCGTCAGGATGCCCTTGTCGCGCGCGGCCTTGGCGATCACCGGCGCGGCGCCGGTTCCGGTGCCGCCGCCCATGCCGGCGGCGATGAAGCACATGTGGGCGCCCTCGAGCGCCTGCTCGATCTCCATCAGCGTTTCTTCGGCGGCGGCGCGGCCGATCTCGGGCCGCGAGCCCGCGCCGAGGCCCTGCGTGATTTTGAGCCCAAGCTGGATCCGGCGGTCCGCGGCACTAGCGTTCAGCGCCTGCGCATCGGTGTTGGCGACAATGAAGTCGACGCCCTGCACGTCGGCCCGCATCATGTTGGCGATCGCGTTGCCGCCCGCGCCGCCGACGCCGATCACGCTGATCCGCGGGCGAAGCTCGTCGACTTCCGGCCGGATGAAATCGATGCTCATGACCTAAATCCCCCTCAAGCAGGCAACGCGTTGAGCCTTCACGGGGAATCTTTGAATCATCGCGAGTCGCAAGCCAAGGAAAAAAGTTAACGCGCCCCAAAAAACTGGGGATCGTGTCGCCTTAAAGACTCACTTATCCACAGGGTTCCGCGGCCGTCCCGTTCCTGAACGTCATGGCGCGAGCGGCGCTTCCGCTCGAGCTTCAGCTGCGCCGGCGCTCGCCGGATGGCGGCGGACCCACATTGGCCTTGCGCCGATCACCCTTGCGACGGTCGCCGGTGCGCCGCTCGCCCTCGCGCGGAGCCGGCTGCGCGCGGCCGTGACCGCCGAGCTGGCCGGCTTCGATCTCGACGACGTCGGCATCGGCATCGGTCGCGCGCAACCGGTCCTTGGCGGCGGTGACGACCAGGCCGAGATTGGTGCGGACGAACTCGCGCCGCTCATCGTCGGTCACCGCCGCGGCGCGGTCGGCGGGCAGGCGAAGATAGGTCTCGATCGCGCCGCGCGACAGCGAGATGGACCGCAACTTACCCTCGATCCACATGTCGACCAGCGTTGCATCGCCGCTGGTTCTTACCGAGTCATTTTCCATCCTACGCCCTCCACTCGCGTTGCGCTCTCTAACATGGGTTAGACGTAGCGCGAACGCCGGTTTGATCCAGCTTGACCTGCTCGATCTTCGGAACGGCCAATGCCCACCAGGCGGCTCCGAACGCAGCGACCATCGCGGTCAGCACGAAGGCGCTGTCATAGCCCGCGTACTTGATGACGAACCCGGTAACGATCGGTCCGACGATCCCCGAGAGATTGCCGATGGCGTTCTGCACCCCGACCCAGGTGCCGGCCGCACGTGGGCCCGCAAACATCTGCGCGACGGCGTAGAGATTCAGCGACAGTGCCGCGCTCGCCGCGCCGGCGAGGCACAGGAGAATTCCGATGGCGAGCGCGCTGTGCGCGTAGGCGAGACCGAGGATGGCGCCCGCGGCAACCAGCTGGCTAGCGACCATCATCCAGCGGCGGCACGCGGCCTCCGAGCGGCCCGAGCGGGTCCACCAGTCGGAGAAGTGACCGAAGCCGAGCGCGCACGCGCCCTGCACGGCATAGCCGAGGGTCGCGAGCATCGTCATCTGCGCGATGGTGAAGCCGCGCGCGGAGGTCAGGAACAGCGGCAGCCAGGCGAGCAGGAAATAGAAGCAGTAATTGCCCAAGGCATGAAC
>JBJMUB010000075.1:0-13170 GCA_045811385.1 Sphingomicrobium sp.
GAGATGCGCAAGACCCTCGAACGGTGGCTCGGCCCGGCCGGCGCATCGGCCGACCTCCCGGTTCCCGCGCTGATCACCTTCGACGCCCGACCGGGCGCCGACCTTGGCTCGGTCGAGCGGCGCGCGCGCGCGATTGCCCCGCGTGCGAGAGTGATCGCTCATGGCGACACGCTCGCCCCGTTGCTGCGCTCGCTGCGTGCGCTGCAATGGCTCGCCTTCGGCCTCGTCCTGCTGCTTTCGGGAGCCTGCGCGGCGGCGGTGGTCCTCGCTGCCCGGGGCGCGCTCGACACCCACCGCTTCACCATCGACGTGATGCACGGCATCGGCGCGACCGACCTTCAGGTGACCAGGCTGTTCCAGCGCAAGATCGCGATCGACGCGCTGATCGGCAGCCTGGCCGGCGGCGCCGCGGCGGCGCTGGTGGTGATCGCACTCGCCGCCGGCGCGGCCTTCGCCGGCGATCTCATGGACGGGGCCGCACTCGGACCGTTCGATCTTCTCGTTCTCCTGCTGATCCCGTTCGCGCTCACCGCGCTTGCCACCTGGGTTGCCCGTGCCGCGGTGCTCGCTACGTTGCGGGCCGCTCTATGATCGCCCGAGCCGCGTCGCTCATCCTGCTGATCTATGCGCTGGGCTTCATTTTCTTCGCGCTGACGCTGGGCAAGCCGGCCGCCGCCGACGCCCGGCCGACGCAGGCCGCGGTCGTCCTGACCGGCGGCAGCGGACGCATCGAGCATGCGATCGACGTGCTCAAGGACCATAAGGCGCAGCGCCTGCTCGTGTCGGGCGCCGACCCGTCGGTGACCAAGGCGGACATCGCCCGCCGAATTGGCGGAAGCCGCCATTTGCTTAAATGCTGCGTCGATCTTGGCAGCGAATCGGTCGACACGCGCTCCAACGCCGAGGAAACCAGCCGCTGGCTTGCCCGGCATCATTTCACGTCGGTCCGACTGATCACCAGCGACTGGCACATGCGCCGTGCGCGCTACGAGTTCCACAAGGTGCTGGGCGGCAAACACGCGATCGTGACCGACGCGGTGCGGTCCGAGCCGAGCTTCCTCACCCTGTTCGGCGAATATAACAAATATGTGCTGCGCCGGCTCGCCGTGTGGGCCGACATCTAATGGCTGCCGCGCGCTCGCTGCTGTTCGCGCTGATTTTCTATCCGGCCACCGTGATCTGGGTCCTGGCGGGAATTGTGGCGACGCCGTTCGGGCAGCGGCCGACCCTTGCCGTGGTGCTGAGCTGGGTCGAACTCCATCATTGGCTCACCAAACACCTTCTCGGCATCCGCCCGACGATGGTCGGCGAGCTCCCGGCGGGCCCGCATCTGATCGCGGTCAAACATCAGTCGATGTACGAAACGCTGGAGATGGTTCGGGTCGCGAGCCTGCCGGTCATGGTGATCAAGAAGGAGCTGGCCGACATCCCTCTCTTCGGGTTCCTGACCCGGCGTTATGGCGTCATTCCGGTCGAGCGGTCGGCCGGAGCGAAGGCGCTGCGCAATCTCGTCGCCGAAGGCCAGGCAGCGGTCGCAAGCGGGCGGCCGGTCGTCATCTTTCCCGAAGGCACGCGAGTCCGGCCCGGCGAGCGGCCGCCGCTGCGGCCCGGTTTCGCCGGACTCTACCGCGCGCTCGGCCTGCCGGTCGTGCCGGTCGCCGTCGACAGCGGGCGGCTGTGGGGCCGCGGCCTCGTGCACCGCGCCGGCACCGTCACGTTCAAGGTCGGCGAGACGATCCCGCCCGGCCTCAAGCGCGATGAGGTCGAGGCTCGGGTCCACGCGGCGATCAACGCGCTGGAGCTAGCTCCTCAGCCGAGCCCCTAGCTTCTCGGCGGCGGCGACGATGCGCTTCGAAATCTCGCCGATCTGGTCGTCGGTGAAGCTCTTGTCGCCGGGCTGGAGGGTGACTTCGAACGCCAGCGACACGCCATCGGCGGATTCGAAGCGGTCGAACACGCGCGCATCGGCGATCTGAATCTTGTCGGCCCCGCGGATCGCCCGAAGCAGAGTGCCCGCTGGAACGTCGGGCGGAACGATGAAGGCGAAATCGCGGGTGATCGTCTGCAGCGCGGGCGGAGCATAGGCCGACCGGGCCCGGCCGCTCGCGCGCGGCGCTGGAAGCGCATCGAGATAGAGTTCGGCGGCAACCGCGCCGGCCGGCGCGTCGAGGCTCTTGGCGAGGCCGGGGTGGAGTTCGCCGAACGCGGCGACGATCGCCTTCGGCCCGAGGCGGAGGGTTGCGGAGCGGCCGGGATGCCAGGTCGGACCGGCGTCGGGGAAGACCTGCAAATTCTCGACCGCAGCGCCGGCGGCTTCGAGCAGGGCCGTCACCTCGGCCTTGGCGTCGAACGGGTCGAACGGCTGGGCCTTGCCCGACTGCCAATCGCGTTCCCGGCGGTTCCCGGCGAGGAGCAGCCCGAGCGTCGGATGCTCGCGATCGCCCAGGTAGCGGCGGCCGATCTCGAACAGGCGGACCGAGGTTGCGCCGCGGTCGAGATTGCGGCGGGCGGCGGCGATCAGTCCCGGAAGCAGTGACGGGCGCATCGCCTTCAGCTCCTCGCTGATCGGATTGGCGAGGACCCAGTCGGCGCCGCCGAAGACGGCAGCCTCGGCCTCGGAGACGAAGCTCCACGTCACCGCCTCGTCGAGGCCGCGGGCGGCTGCGGTGCGCCGGATTCGGCGCTCGACCAGCTGGGAGCGGGTCGCGGTCGGATGGGCGACGCCCGGCGCGCGGTCGAGCGGAGTCGACGGCACCAGATCATAGCCGGTGATGCGCGCGACCTCTTCGACTAGGTCGGCCGGGCCTTCGGCGTCGCGGCGCCAGGTCGGCACGGTGACCTCGGCGCCGTTCAGCTCGAAGCCGAGGCGCTCGAGGATCTCGCGCTGCCTCGGCTCGGGCACATCGATCCCGCCGAGCTTTTTGGTGCGGGCGAAGTCGAAGCGGATCGTCCGTCGCTCGACCGGCGCCTGGCCGGTGCGTTCGAGCGCCGAGGGCTCGCCGCCGCAAATGTCGACGATCAGCCCGGTGAGGATGGCGAGGCCGTCGTCGAGGAACGCCGGGTCGACGCCGCGCTCGAAGCGGCTCCGCGCGTCGCTGGTCAGGCCGAGCGCCTGGCCGGTGCGCGCGATCCGGTCGGGGGTGAAATAGGCCACTTCGAGCATCACGTCGGTTGTCGCGTCGCCGACGCCCGAATCCTCGCCGCCCATGATCCCGCCGATGTCGTGGACCTGGCGGTCGTCGGCGATCACCGTCATGAACGGCTCGAGCACATATTCCTTCTCGTTGAGGGCCAGCACTTTCTCGCCGGGCTTGGCGGCACGCGCGGTGAGGCCGCCGCTGAGCTTGGCGATGTCGTAGGCGTGGGCCGGTCGGCCGAGGTCGAGCATCACGTAATTGGTGATGTCGACCAGCGCCGAGATCGGCCGCTGGCCGGCGGATTTGAGGCGGCGCTGCATCCACTCCGGTGAAGCGCCGTTCTTCACGCCCCGGACAGCCCGGCCGAAGAAGGCGGGACAGCCGTCCGGGTCATCGATCCGCACCGGAACCGGGCACGGAAAGCTTCCCTCGATCAGCGGCACCGCTAGCGGCTTCAGCGTGCCGATGTCGGCGGCGGCGAGGTCACGGGCGATTCCGCGCACGCCCATGCAGTCCTGGCGGTTGGGCGTGACGGCGACGTCGAACACCGGATCGTCGAGCCCGGCATAAACGGTGAAGGCCGTGCCGACCGGAGCGTCGGCGGGCAGCTCGATGATCCCGCTATGGTCGTCGCCGAGCTCGAGCTCGCGCGACGAGCACATCATGCCGTGGCTCTCGACCCCGCGGATCGCCGCGACCTTCAAGGTCAGGTCGCTGCCGGGAATATAGGCTCCGGGCGGGCCGAACACGCCGAGCATTCCGGCGCGGGCGTTGGGCGCGCCGCATACGACCTGGATATGCTCCCCGGTGCCGGCGTCGACGGTCAGCACCTGGAGCTTGTCGGCCTGCGGATGCTTGTCGGCGGTCAGCACCTTAGCGACGACGAATGGCGCCAGCGCCTCGGCCGGGTTCGACAGCTCCTCGACCTCCAGCCCGATCGCGGTCAGCCTGTCCGCGATCTCCGCGGCGGAAGCGTCGGTCTCCAGATGCTGCTTCAGCCATTCGAGCGAGAATTTCATGCGCCGACCCCGCCGGACAGAGTCGGCACGTCGAGCGCTCGGAAGCCGTAATGCTTGAGCCAGCGGATATCGCCATCGAAGAAAGCGCGGAGGTCGTCCATGCCATATTTAAGCATCGCCAGACGGTCGATCCCGCAGCCGAAGGCGAAACCCTGCCACTCGTCCGGATCGAGGCCGCAATTGGCGACGACCCGCGGGTGGACCATGCCGCTGCCGAGCACTTCCATCCACCCTTCGCAGCCGCCGACGACGCGCCGGCCCTTCTCCATCGACCAGCCGACGTCGACCTCGGCCGACGGCTCGGTGAACGGAAAGTAGGACGGCCGCATGCGCAGCACGATGTCGTCGCGCTCGAAAAAGGCCTTGAGGAAGGTCTCGAGCGTCCACTTGAGGTGGCCGAGCGTGATCGCCCGGTCGAGCACCAGCCCTTCGACCTGGTGGAACATCGGGGTGTGCGTGGCGTCGCTGTCGGAGCGGTACACGCGGCCCGGAGCGATCACGTAGAGCGGCGCGCCGACGCTCTCCATCGCCCGGATCTGCACCGGCGAGGTGTGGGTGCGGAGGACTCGTGGCTCTTCGCCGGGCGTCCGCGGCTCGAGGTAGAAGGTGTCCTGCATCGCCCGCGCCGGGTGGTTCTCGGGCATGTTGAGCGCGGTGAAATTATACCATTGGGTCTCGATCTCCGGTCCTTCGGCAACCGAGAAGCCGAGATCGGCGAAAATCTCGGCCAGCTCGTCCATCACCTGGCTGACGGGGTGGACGGTCCCGTTCACGCTCGCGGGGGCCGGAAGCGACAGGTCGACCGTCTCGGTCGCGAGCCTGCGGTGGAGGTCTGCGGCCTCGAGCGCCGCCTTGCGCTCGGCGATCGCGCTCGTCACCGCCTGGCGCTCGGCGTGAATCTTCGGCGCCTCGGTCGCGCGGGTTTCCGGGTCCATCGCTCCGAGCGACTTCAGTTTCGCGGTGATCTCGCCCGACTTGCCGAGCAGCGCGACCCGCACGGAATCGAGCTCCTGCAGGTCTTTCGCTGCGCTGATGCGGTCGAGCCGAGGGTCGGACATGCGACGCGCCTTAGCCGGGCCCTCAAGCAAAATGCAAAGGCGTGCTACAGTCGTTGGCGATGAGCGACTGGCCCGAGCTGAGCGTCGAGCACGACCACGAAACCTTGGCGATCCTTCATCTCGCCGCGCAGATGCTCGGCAAGGTCCGCGTCGCCCATGCGCCGTGGATGAATCACGGCTGGCACGCGGCGCTCCAGCCCAACGCACGTGGGCTGTCGACCCTGCCGACGGCGGCGAGCGACAGCCGCACCTTCACCCTGACGCTCGACCTCTGCCGCCACGCGATCGTGCTGTGGGTCAGCGACGGCTCGCGCGAGGAAGTGCCGCTCAACGCCGGCAGTATCGCCGCGCTTCATCGGCGCCTGATCCACATTCTCGACGAACATGGTTTGCCGTCCGCTTTCAACGGCGTTCCCAACGAGGTTCCCGACGCCTTGCCCTTCGGCGAAGACATCGCCGCGCGCGACTATGACCGCGATTCCGCCGAGCGATTCCGCGAAGCGCTGGCGGCGATTGTGCCCGTGTTCGCGCGCTTCCGCGCCGGCTTTTCCGGGAAAGCGAGCCCGGTGCATTTCTGGTGGGGCAGCTTCGACCTCGCGGTCACCCGCTTCTCCGGACGCGGCGCGCCAGAGCATCCGGGCGGAATTCCCGGCCTGCCCGACCGGATCACGCGCGAATCCTACAGCCACGAGGAATCGAGCGCCGGCTTCTGGGCCGGCGGAGTGACGGCGGCCGAGCCCTTCTTCTACAGCTACGCCTATCCCGAGCCCGGCGGCTATCGCGCCGCGACCGTCCGTCACGGCCGGTTCGACGAGACCTATGCCGAGTTCATTCTGCCCTATGCCGAGGTGCGCGACGCGGACGATCCGGATCGGATGCTGACTGAGTTCCTCCAATCGACCTATGATCTCGCCGCCGATCTCGCGCGGTGGGACCGCGCGGCGCTCGAGCGCGAGCCGGTCGCTCCCTAGGCGGGGACGAACGGAAAGGGCGAGATCGACTTCCTGGTTCGGTCGACGGCCAGCATGCGCCCCGCGGGCGGAGTCGCGCGATACGAGCAGTCGACCCGCGGACAGATGGTGCAGGCCGGCCCGACCGGAGTGACCGGCGCGTTGGCGAGGTCGTAGACGTCGGCGCACGACAGGCGGTGGGCATGGCGGATGTCGCAGCCTAGGCCGATCGCCTGGAGCCCGCTCGACACTTCGGTCTTGATCGGCCGCTCGATCGTCCGCGCGACGGTGAAATAGCGCTGGCCGTCGGGCGTCTCGATGATCTGGGTGACGACCTGGCCGGCGGCCTGGAACGCGGCATGGAGGTTCCACCGCGGGCACGTCCCGCCGAAGCGCGAGAAGGGGAAATTCTCGCCGGCGTAGCGCTTCGAGATGTTCCCGGCGGGATCGACCCGGAGCATGAAGAAGGGCACGCCGCGCGCTCCGGGCCGGCTCAGCGTGGTGAAGCGGTGCGCGACCTGCTCGACGTTGGCGCCATATTCGCCGGTGAGGCGGTCGATCGAATAGCGATGCTGCTCGGCGCTGGCGAGGAAGCGGCCGTAGGGCATCATGATCGCACCCGCCGCATAATTGGCGAGGCTCATGTGGAGCAGCTGCCTGACGCCCTCGTCGGGCGGCGCGGCGGCTGCCACCATCCGCTCGATCACCGCCGCGAACTCGACCAGGGCGAGCTGGTAAGCGAGCGCGAAGGTCCGGTTCTCGGAGCGCAGCTCGGCCGACATCACGAACAGCCGCCGGTCGGGGTCGTAGAGCTGGCTGACATTGCCGAGCTCGGCCTGGCCGACCACCGCAACGCCGATGCCCCATGCTTCCTTGAGGCGCTTGCGCATCGGCCCGGCCATCGACAGCGGGTCGCTGAGCGCTCCGCCGAGAGTCTCGGCCGCTTCCTCGAGATCGGGATAATGGTTACGGTGCTGCTGGATATAGTCGCGCACCCAGGTCTCGGGCGTCAGCAGCGTCCGGGCATCGGCGCCATTGGCCAGGTCCGGATGGCGCTCGGCCTCCTTCACCGCAGTGTAGAGCCGGGCGATCGCGTCGGCGATCGCCGGCGCATTGTTGGCCAGCTCGGCGAGCTCGTAGCGCGGCACGCCGAGGTCGCTGAGCATTCCGTCGGAGAAGATCTCGGTCAGTGCGTCGGGGCCCGTGCGGGTCCCGCCGCCGGCGGCGAACGAGCGGACGTCGACGTCGTAGAGCTCGGCCAGCTTGAGCAGCAGGCCGGCGGTGACCGGCCGCTGGTTGCGTTCGAGATGGTTGAGATAGCTCGGACTGATCCCGAGGCTCTGCGCCATGTCGGTCTGCGATAAGTCATGGTCGCGCCGCAGCCGCCGCAGGCGGTGACCGAGGAACAGCTTGGCCGACATGCCAGCCACGCTGTCAATGCTTGACCGAAATGACAAGGCAATTTGTGACAAGTGCACTCTTTTTGCCGCGACCGATTGCGGCTCCGCGTGTTCTTCTCTCTCCGTGAACGAGGCTCAATCCGCTGGAGAGTGTGCATGGCAAGTTTTGACGAAGTGGTCGCCGCCCCGACCGGACGGTTCGCGGGAATCGAGCGGCCCTACACACCTCAGGACGTGCTGAAGCTGCGCGGGTCGATCCCGGTCGAGCATACGCTCGCGCGCCGCGGCGCGCTGAAGCTGTGGGAGCTGCTGGGCCGGGACGAGCCGGTCCGCGCGCTCGGAGCGCTCAGCGCCAACCAGGCGATGCAGATGGTCCGCGCGGGGCTCCAGGCGATCTATCTCTCCGGCTGGCAGGTCGCGGCCGATTCGAACGCCGCCGGGTCGATGTACCCAGACCAGTCGCTCTATCCGGCGAACTCGGGCCCCGAGCTGGCGCGGAAGATCAACCGCACGCTGCAGCGCGCCGACCAGATCGAGCATCTCGAGGGCGGCGCGAGGCGCGACTGGTTCGCTCCGATCCTCGCCGACGCCGAGGCGGGCTTCGGCGGGCCGCTCAACTGCTTCGAGATCATGAAGGCCTATATCGAGGCCGGCGCCGCCGGCGTTCACTTCGAGGACCAGCTCGCCTCGGAGAAGAAGTGCGGCCACCTCGGCGGCAAGGTGCTGATCCCGACCCAGGCGGCGATCCGCAACCTCGACGCCGCGCGCCTTGCCGCAGACGTGTGCGGCGTCCCGACGATCCTCGTCGCCCGCACCGACGCCGAGAGCGCGAAACTGATTACGTCGGACGTCGACGAGCGCGACCGGCCGTTCATCACCGGCGAGCGCACGCCCGAGGGGTTCTTCCGGCTGAAGGACGGCACCGGGCTCGACCATTGCATCGCCCGCGGCCTCGCCTTCGCACCGCACGCCGACCTCCTGTGGTTCGAGACCAGCCACCCCGACCTCGCGGATGCGCGCACTTTCGCCGAGGCGATCCACGCCCGCTATCCGGGCAAGTTCCTCGCTTACAATTGCAGCCCGAGCTTCAACTGGAAGGCGAAGCTCGACGACGCGACGATCGCCCGCTTCCAGCGCGAGCTCGGCGCGATGGGCTACAAGTTCCAGTTCGTCACCCTGGCCGGCTTCCACAGCCTCAACCATGCGATGTTCGAGCTTGCGTCCGATTATCGCGAGCGCGGCATGGCGGCTTATTCGGAGCTTCAGCAGGCCGAGTTCGCGAGCGAGGCGGCGGGCTACACCGCGACCCGCCACCAGCGCGAGGTCGGCACCGGCTATTTCGACGCGGTCGCGACCGCCGTTTCGGGGGACCAGGCCTCGACCGTCGCGCTCAGGGAATCGACCGAAGCCGCGCAATTCCACACCCACGAAGCCGTAGCAGCCGAGTAAGGAGTACGAGATGGGACAGCGTTACTGGATCGTCGGCGGCGAATATTCCGACTGCCGCTTCAAGGAGCTCAAGCCGGGCACCGAAACCGTCAGCGGCCCGTTCGCCGATGAGCTTCGCGCGCGGATGGAGTGGCAACGGCTGACGTTCCGCGACCATTGCGCCGCAACCGAGCGCTATTCGATCTGCGTGGAGCCGGTGCTACAGTGAGTCCAAAGGACACGATTGTGCTCGACCGTCCGCGGATCATTGCCGAACCTTCCCAAGTCCGCGGCGCCGACGAAGTGCTGACCGAAGGCGCGCTCGAGTTCCTCGCCGAGCTTCACGAACGGTTCGATTCGCGGCGGCGGGCGCTGCTCGACGCCCGGCTCGACCGCCAGGCGCGGTTCGACGCCGGCGAGCTGCCCGATTTCCCCAAGGAAACGCTCGAAATCCGCGCAAGCGACTGGACGGTCGGATCGATTCCCGCCGACCTCCAGGACCGCCGCGTCGAGATCACCGGCCCGACCAACGCCAAGATGCTGATCAACGCGCTCAACTGCGGCGCCAAAGTGTTCATGGCCGACTTCGAGGACGCCACCTCGCCGGTGTGGGACGAGCTGATCCAGGGCCAAGTGAACCTCCGGAATTATTGGACCGACCGTCTGGATTACACCGATCCCGACAGCGGCAAGCGCTATGAAGTCGGCGACGATCCCGCCGTGCTGATGGTCCGCCCGCGCGGCTGGCATCTTCCGGAAGACCACGTCACCGTGAACGGCGAAGTCGTTTCCGGCGGCCTTTTCGATTTCGCCATCTACCTCTGGCACAATGCCCGAAGCGCCTTGAAGCGCGGCTCGGGCCCCTATTTTTATCTGCCCAAGCTCGAGAGCCGGCATGAGGCCGCGCTGTGGAACGACGTCTTCACCTTCGCCGAACACAAGCTCCGGCTCGAGCGCGGCACCATCAAGGCGACGGTGCTGATCGAGACCCTGCCGGCGGCGTTCGAGATGGACGAGATCCTCTACGCCCTGCGCGACAATATCGTCGGTCTCAATTGCGGCCGCTGGGATTACATCTTCAGCTACATCAAGCGCCTCGGCCGCTCGCCCGACCGGCTGACTCCCGACCGCGCGCTGATGACCATGGATAAGGCCTTCCTCGCCGCCTACTCGCTGCGGCTGGTCGCGACCTGCCACCGCCGCGGCGCCTTCGCCATGGGCGGCATGTCGGCCTTCATCCCGGTCAAGAACGACCTCGCGGCCAATGTCCACGCGCTCGACAAGGTCCGCGCCGACAAGCTGCGCGAGGTCGGCAATGGCCACGACGGCACCTGGGTCGCCCACCCGGCGCTGGTGCCGGTGGCGCTGGAAGCCTTCGCGGCGATGACCGGACCCAACCAGCTGGAAACGATGCCCGAACACGTCCCCGACCGCGACGAGATGCTGCAGCTCCACGACGGCGCGCGCACCGAAGCCGGCGCGCGCGAGAATATCCGCGTCGGGGTGCAGTATCTCGCCGCCTGGCTCGGCGGGAAGGGTGCGGTGCCGCTCTACAATCTGATGGAGGACGCGGCGACGGCCGAAATCTGCCGCACCCAGCTGTGGCAATGGCTAAGGTTCGAAGCGTCGCTGGCCGACGGCCGGGCGTTCACTCGCGACCTGTTCGAAACCTGGTTCGGCGAGGAAGTCGGCCTCCTCGCCGAAGTCCCCAACATCGCCGAAGCCGCCCGCCTGATGCACGAGATGATCGTCTCCGACGACTTGGTCGAATTCCTGACGCTGCCGGCCTACGAGCTGCTGAACTAGCTGATTGCCGGTTGCTGCGCGCTGGCTGATAAAGCAATCATGGAGATGGTAACCCTTGCGGGCGGGGCCTTTGTTGCGATTCTTACAGGGGCCCAGCTTGTTCGGCTCGGAGCTCGAGCCCGCAGGGGTCGCGAAGCGCTTTTCGAGATCGTCGGCGGACTAGCAATGGTTGCAGCGATGGCCGGTTGGCTAGTCATGTGGTTCACCCAAGAGCCAATTTGGTCGACGGTTCCCCGGAGCTGCACCGACTTCGCGTCGATCGAACTGAAGGGACACGTCTATCGAACATGTTCTTACTTGGTACATCGGTACCAGGCGGGCGAATGGACGTTCTACGGCGGATTGCTGGCGTTCGCCGCCTGCATTGTCATTAGCAAGCTGATGAAGCGGCAGGCCTAAGCGACCCAAACAAAGGGCGCCGGAATCGCTTCCGACGCCCCTTCCTCATTCCCTCTCCTCCCCTCGATTTCGAGGGGAGGTGGCAGCGAAGCTGACGGAGGGGTCTGTTCTTGCCGCTGCAAGGCCCCTCCACCACCTTCGGTGGTCCCCCTCCCCTGCAATTGCAGGGGAGGATAACTAAGCCGCCTTCTTCTCCAGCGCGCCTTTGGCCTGGGCGACGATGGCGCTGAATGCCTCGGCCTCGTGCATCGCGATGTCGGCGAGCACCTTGCGGTCGAGGGTGATCCCGGCGAGGTTCAGCGCATGGATGAACTGGCCGTAGGTCATGCCTTCGGCGCGGACCGCGGCGTTGATGCGCTGGATCCACAAGGCGCGGAAGCTGCGCTTCTTCACCTTGCGGTCGCGGTAGGCATATTGCCCGGCCTTCTCGACCGCCTGGCGGGCAATTCGGATGGTGTTCTTGCGGCGGCCGTAATAGCCCTTGGCTTGATCGAGCAGCCGCTTGTGCTTGGCGCGGGTGGTTACACCCCGTTTGACGCGTGCCATGTCTTATCCGCTCCTTACTTGAGGCCGTAGGGCGCCCAGCCCTTGACCCGCGCCACGTCGGCGTCGGCAAGGATCTCGGTGCCGCGGTTCTGGCGGATGTACTTGGCGTTGTGGCTGATCAGGCGGTGGCGCTTGCCGGCGACCCCGTGCTTGATCTTGCCCGTGGCCGTGAGCTTGAAGCGTTTCTTGACGCCGCTCTTGGTCTTGAGCTTGGGCATTTTCGTCCTTTCTGCGATCCCCGCTTTCGCGGGGACGGGCGTTATCCAATCGCCACGGCATGCCTGTTGGCCGGGCCATTGGTTTTCCAATGATCTGGAAAGGCCGCGCCTAGAGAGGGCAGGAGCCGCTTAGGCAACCTACCACGGCAGCTCCGAGCCGTCGCGGCGAAGGAACTTGCCGGTGTCGGCGATCGTCAGGCGCTCGATCAGCGCGCGCATGTCGCCGACGCTCTGTTGCGCGCTGATTTCCGCGCCCGCGCCGCCCATCCGGGTCTTCACCCAGCCGGGACTGAACAGCACGCAGGCGATGCCGCGGCCGCGGGCTTCCAGGGCCAGGCTGTTCCACGCCATGTTCAGCGCCGCTTTCGAGGTGCGGTACGGCACCCAGCCGCCGCCATTCTCGCCGATGCTGCCCATGCCGCTGGAGATGGCGATCATCTTGCCGCCCTCGGCCATGTTCGGGAGCAGCGCCTTGGCGAGCAGGTACGGCGCGATCGAATTGACCATCATCATCTTCTGCCAGTCGCGCGCATCCTCCGCGCTCGACGGGTCCTTGGGGTCGCTGGTCCCCGCGTTGGCGATGAACAGGTCGAGCGGCTGGTCGATGCCGAACCGGGCGACGGCGTCCGCGTCGGACAGGTCGAGCGGCACGACCCGTATCCCGAGCGCGTCGAGCTCGTCGCTCGACTGCCGGGCAGTGGCGATCACTTCCCAGCCATCAGCGACATATTGCCCGGCGAACTCGAGGCCGATGCCGCGGTTGGCGCCGGTGATCAGGACTGAGGGCATGCGTTTCCAACCCCGTCATGCTGAACTTGTTTCAGCATCCATGAACACCGCCGCACGAACGATGGCAACGCCGAGTTCATGGACCCTGAAACGAGTTCAGGGTGACGGTTTATACCGCGCCGACGCTGAGCGTGCCCGCGGCGCTCGACGTGAGCAGCTCGACCGAACGCGCCGAATGGTCGAGCCACGGCCGCCACTGGTCGGGCGTCAGCAACGCGATCTGGCGGTTGTGATAGGGTGCGATGTCCTCGCCCGGCGGAACGGTCAGCAAGGTGAACGCCTCGCCGACCTTCGAATCGTTGCGGATCAGCCCGGCGATCGCGAAATCGCCGGCGGGGCGAAAGCGCCAGCAGGTCTTCCGCTTGGCCTTCGGGTCCTCCGGCGCGGTGAACTCGTAGAAGCTGTCGGCGAGCACCAGGC
>JBJMUB010000076.1:0-17937 GCA_045811385.1 Sphingomicrobium sp.
CGGCGATGGTCGACATGCTCCTCGCCGAACAGCTCGACATGGTCGTCGGCACCCGCCGGCACGAGGCGAGCGACGCGTATCGCGGCGGCCACGTCGTCGGCAACAAGCTGTTCACGGGCCTATTGGCCGGGCTGTTCGGCCGCAGCTTCACCGACATCTTCTCGGGCTACCGGGTGTTCTCGCGCCGGTTCGTGAAGACCTTTCCGATCCTCAGCCAGGGGTTCGAGATCGAGACCGAGATGAGCGTCCACGCGCTCGAGCTCAGGATGCCCGTCGGCGAGCTCGAGACGGCGTATGGATCGCGGCCCGACGGGTCGGAGTCGAAGCTTTCGACCTGGTCCGACGGCTGGCGCATCCTGAAGACCATCGTCACGCTCTATCGCGTCGAGCGGCCGACCCTGTTCTACGGGAGCATCGGCGCGCTCCTGATCGCGCTTGCGATCGTGCTCGCCGTTCCGCTCGTCATCACCTACCTCCACACGGGGCTCGTGCCGCGCTTCCCGACCGCCATCCTGGTGACCGGAATGGTGATCGTCGCGGTGCTGTGCTTCTTCGCCGGGCTGATCCTCGACACCGTGACGCGCGGACGCCGCGAGGTCCGGCGGCTCGCCTATTTGGCGATGAGCGGCCCGGCGTCCCGCTGAATCGCGCGCCTTGAACCTTCCGCCGTTCCGCCCGATGTAGGCTGCAACAACAAGAGAGGATCCGCTTCCCGTGCTTGATCACCAGGACATCGTTTCGCAGCTCGTTCCCATCGTCATCGAGCAGTCCAACCGGGGCGAGCGCAGCTTCGACATCTATTCGCGGCTGCTGCGCGAGCGGATCGTGTTCATCACGGGCCCGATCGAGGACCATATGGCGAGCCTCGTCACCGCCCAGCTTCTGTTCCTCGAGTCCGAGAACCCGAAGAAGGACATCTTCATGTACATCAACTCGCCGGGCGGGGTGGTGACGGCGGGCCTCGCGATCCACGACACGATGCAATATATCCGGCCCAAGATCAGCACCGTGTGCATCGGCCAGGCGGCGTCGATGGGCAGCTTCCTGCTCGCGGCGGGCGAGCCCGGCATGCGCGTCGCGCTCACCAACAGCCGGATCATGGTCCACCAGCCCTCGGGCGGCGCTCAAGGCATGGCCGCGGACATCGAGATCCAGGCGCGCGAGATCCTGCGCATGCGCCAGCGCTTGAACGAGCTCTACGCCAAGTACACCGGCCAGAAGATCGAGGAGATCGAGAAGGCGATGGACCGAGACAAGTTCCTCGAGGCGGACGAAGCCAAGGCCTTCGGCATCATCGACGAGGTGTTCGATACGCGGCCCGAGCCCGGCGAGGACGCGGGTACCGGCGCCGGAGACGTGACTCCGGCGTAAGCGCATTTCAGGATGTGCGCGGGCTTCGACGATCCCCGCGCGGGAAGCTTACTTCTTCTTCTTGGCCGTGGTCTTCTTGGCAGTGGTCTTCTTGGCAGTGCTCTTCTTGGCGCCGCCTGATTTCGTAGCCGCCTTCGCCATCGTCCTCTCCTCGTCAACTGGCGCGATCAACCGCCGAAGCGGGACCGCGGTTCCTGCGCGCGCTCGCATGAGCGGATGTGGCAGCCGCGGCACAGTTCCGAGGACTGTTGCTGTTCACCTCTTGTTCCAGCAGAACAAATCGGATACGAAGTCAGCGTCACAGGCGGGGCTCGGCCGCTGATCGACTGACGAATTGAGCTTGTATTTCAAGGGGAGACGGCGGACATGGCAGCGCAGTTGAAAGTCATCGGTAGCGGAGTGGAAGCCCCCAAAGTGCAGAATTCGGGCATGGACCGGCAGAAGGCGCTCGAAGCGGCGCTCGCCCAGATCGATCGCGCGTTCGGCAAGGGCTCGGCGATGAAGCTCGGCAGCCGCGAGAAGATCGAGATCGACACGATCTCGACGGGCTCGCTCGGTCTCGACATCGCGCTCGGCGTCGGCGGCTTGCCGCGCGGCCGGGTGATCGAGATCTACGGCCCGGAGAGCTCGGGCAAGACGACGCTGGCGCTCCACGCGATCGCCGAAGCGCAGAAGAACGGCGGGTCGGCGGCGTTAGTCGATGCCGAGCATGCGCTCGATCCGGCTTACGCGAAGAAGCTGGGCGTCGATATCGACGAGCTGATCGTCTCTCAGCCCGACACGGGCGAGCAGGCGCTCGAGATCGTCGATACTCTGGTGCGCTCGAACGCGATCGACGTGCTGGTGGTCGATTCGGTCGCGGCTCTGGTGCCGCGGGCCGAGATCGAAGGCGAGATGGGCGACAGCCACGTCGGGCTTCAGGCGCGTCTGATGAGCCAGGCGCTGAGGAAGCTCACCGGCTCGATCAGCCGCTCGCGCTGCACCGTCATCTTCATCAATCAGGTGCGGATGAAGATCGGCGTGATGTACGGCAATCCCGAGACCACGACCGGCGGCAATGCGCTGAAGTTCTACGCCTCGGTGCGCCTCGACATCCGCCGCACCGGCCAGATCAAGGACCGCGACGACATCGTCGGCAACACCACCCGGGTGAAGGTCGTCAAGAACAAGGTCGCGCCGCCGTTCAAGCAGGTCGAGTTCGACATCATGTACGGCGAAGGCATCTCCAAGGTCGGCGAGATTCTCGACCTGGGGGTCAAGGCCGGGCTGGTCGAAAAGTCGGGCGCCTGGTTCAGCTATGACTCCATCCGCATCGGCCAGGGCCGCGAGAACGCGAAGATGTACCTGCGCGACAACCCCGAGGTGGCGCAGCGGATCGAGAATGCGATCCGCGGCAAGACCGAGGAAGTCGGTGAGGCATTGATGGTCGGCGCCGGGCCCGACGACGGCGACGAGGTCGTCGCGGAGTAATCGTCAGCCGAGGTCGTCGGGAATGCAGGCGGGCTGTTCCGGCGGCCCGCCGGCGTCGCGCTGGACCGGAGCGAACAGGCGCCTGGGCTCGGTGAGGACGATCACGCCGAAGCCGAGCGCGGCGCAGACTGCGGTTCCGACCACATAAGGCGTCGCCGTGCCGTCGAACGCACGGCCGATCACGAACCCGAGGATCGAAGCGCCGAGCGTTCCAATCACCCCCTGGACCGAGGACGCTGTGCCGGCGATCAGCGCCATATGCTCCATCGCCAGCGTGCCGAGGTTCGACGAGGCGAAGGCGAAACAGCACATCGTCAGCGCCTGGAGGACGATGAAGCTGATCAGATTTTCGTAGCCGAGCAGTGCCCAGGCGGCATGGGCGGCGGTCACCGCGGCGAGTGCGAGGGCGGCGCCGTGGCCGACGCGCCTCAGCCCGAAGCGCCCGACAACCCGCGAATTGGTCCATGACGCGAGCGCCATCGGCGCGGCCACCGCGGCGAACACGAGGCCGATGAAGCGGCCCTCGCCGAACGCGTCGAACACGATCTGTTGGACCGAGGCGATGTAGGCGACGAGCGCCGAGAAGATGATCGTCGTCGCGATGGTGTAGCCGCGCGACTGCGGCTCGCGCACCGTGTCGACGACCGCGCGCCACATCTCGCGCGGCTCGAGCGAGCGGCGATATTCGGGGTGGAGCGTCTCGGGCAGCCGCCACGACGACCACACGAGCATGGTCAGCGCGTAGCCGGCGAGGACGAGGAAGATCGCGCGCCACGACGCGACCAGTAGGATCGCCTGGCCGATGTTGGGCGCGAGCACCGGCACCAGCATGAAGACCATGAAGACCAGGCTCATCACCCGGGCCATCGCCTCGGCCTCGAACAGGTCGCGGACCATGGCGATGACCAGCACCCGGGTGACCGCGGCCGACGCACCCATCGCAACCCGTCCGGCGATCAGCAGCTCGAAGCTTGCGGCGAAGGCGCAGAGCAAGGCGAAGACGGTGTAGAGCACGATCCCGGCGGCAAGCACGGGCTTGCGCCCGAAGCGGTCGGCGAGCGGGCCCCACAGCAATTGGGTCGAGGCGAAGCCGACGAAATAAGCGACGATCACCAATTGCCGGTCGTTGGCCTGGGCGACGTCGAGCGACCGGCCGATGTTCGGCAGCGCCGGGACCATCGCGTCGATGGCGAAGGCGTTGAGCGCCATCAGCCCGGCGAGCAGCGCCGTCATCTCGCGCGTGCCGGGGCGCTTCACGCCGTCATGGGAGATCGATTCGAACATGGGGAAGCGCCTGCTGGCCGATTGCGCTCAGCCGTGCAACATAGCCTCCAGCGAAAGGGGCGAATTGATGACGAGCCTGTCGATTCGGCGCCGCGACATCTTGGTCGGCGCAGGCGCGGCTGCAGCGGCCATGACGATTCCGTGGGCGAGGGTGCTGGCGGAGGCGGCGCAAGGGGTGCCGTCGATCCCGATCCCGCCGCCGATTGGAGCGGCCGAACGAGCGCAGCGTCTGGCGCAGGCCCAGGCGCTCATGCAACGGACTGGAATCGGCGCCGTCCTGGTCGAATCCGGACCGAGCCTCGATTATTACACCGGAATCCAGTGGTGGCGCAGCGAACGCCTCACCGCGGTCGTCATTCCGGCCAGCGGGGCGGCAATGGTCGTCACTCCGTTCTTCGAGCGGCCAACCATCGAGGAGATGGCCCAGGTCCCCGTCGAGATCCGCACCTGGAACGAGGACGAGAACCCGCTGAAGCTGGTCGCGGACTTCCTGCGCGAGCGGAAGGCCGCCGCGGCGCCGATCGGGTTCGAGGAAACCGACCGCTACTGGATCATGGATAGGCTGAAGCAGCAGCTTCCGGGCGTCGTGATCGTCAGCGCCAATCCAGTCGTCCGCGCCCAGCGGATGATCAAGTCGCCGACCGAGCTGGCGCTGATGCAGGCGGCCAACGACATCATGCTCGCCTCGCTGCGCTACGCGGGCGAGCGGACTCGCGTCGGCATGACCGCGGCCGACATCGACGCGATGATCGCCGCCGTGCACAAGCAGATGGGCTCGGCCTACGACGGCGGGCTGGTGCTGATCGGCGAAGCGTCGGCCTATCCGCACGGCAGCAAGAAGCCGCACGTCGTCCAGAAGG
The DNA here is from genome assembly GCA_045811385.1 of Sphingomicrobium sp. Classification (GTDB taxonomy): domain Bacteria; phylum Pseudomonadota; class Alphaproteobacteria; order Sphingomonadales; family Sphingomonadaceae; genus Sphingomicrobium. The sequence continues at coordinate 4,986 of JBJMUB010000076.1, forward strand.
GCGACATCGTGCTGCTCGACTGCACCAGCGCGGTCCATGGCTATCAGGCGGACATCACCCGGACGTTCGTCGTCGGCACTCCGTCGGCCGAGCAGCGCAAGCTGTGGGACCAGGTCCACCGCGGCCAGCAGATCGCGATCGAGGCGGCGAAGGTCGGAGTCCCCGCGGGGAGCGTCGACGACGCCGTCCGCCGCGTCTACGAAAGCTGGGGCTACGGCCCAGGCTACCGGCTTCCGGGCCTGTCGCACCGCACCGGCCACGGCATCGGCATGGAGGTCCACGAACCGGTCTACCTGGTCCATGGCGAGACGACCCCGCTCGCGCCGGGCATGTGCTTCTCCGACGAGCCCGGGCTCTACATCCCGGGCAAGTTCGGGGTCCGGCTCGAGGATTGCTGGTACATGACGCCAGGCGGGCCGAAATTCTTCACCCAGCCGCCGCCGAGCATCGACCAGCCGTTCGGCGGCGAGTCCGTCGGGCGGGTCGAACGCGGCTAGGCCGCTGACAGCGGCTTAGAAATGGTCGCTGCCGGGCGGCGGCGGCGGTCGATGGGCGGGCGCGTGGGCGGGCTCGATCTCGGCCGCCTCCGGCGGATCGAGCGTGCCTTCCCAGCGCGCGACGACGCTTGAGGCGACCGCGTTGCCGACGACGTTGGTCGCGGACCGGCCCATGTCGAGAAAATGGTCGACGGCGAGGATCAGCAGCAGGCCGGCCTCGGGGATGCGGAACATCGCCATGGTCGCGGCGATCACCACCAGGCTGGCGCGCGGGACCCCGGCCATGCCTTTCGAGGTGATCATCAGCACCAGCAGCATGACCACTTCCTGGCCGATGGTGAGGTCGATGCCGTAGGCCTGCGCGATGAAGATCGTCGCGAAGGTCATGTACATCATCGACCCGTCGAGGTTGAACGAATAGCCGAGCGGAAGAACGAAGCTGGCGATTCGCGGCGGCACCCCGAAGCGGTCGAGCGCCTCTAACGTCCGCGGATAAGCGGCCTCCGACGAGGCGGTCGAGAAAGCCAGCACGACCGGATCGCGGATGTAGCGGACGAGATGGCGGGTGCGCGGGCCGACAATGACGAAGCAGGCGCCGATCAGCAGCGCCCACAGGATGAACAGGCCGAGGTAGAAGCTGCCGACGAACTTGCCGAGGGTCGCTATAATCGTCGGTCCACGCTCGGCGAGCGCGCTGCTGACGGCGGTGAACACCGCGAAAGGCGCGAACAGCATCACATAATTGGTCAGCTGGAGCATCACCCGGACCAAGGCTTCGACCCCGCGGACGATCGGCTTGCCCTTGTCGCCGACGGCGGTCAGCGCGACCCCGAAGAACACCGAGAAGATGACGATCGGCAGGATTTCGTTGGTGCTCATCGCCTCGAAGATCGAGGCCGGGACGAGGTGCGAGACGAAGTCCTTGAGGTTGAAGGCGGCGGTCTCGACCCCGCTCGCCGCGGTCGCCGGCGGGATCGGCAGGTTGAGCCCGACCCCGGGGTGGAGCGCCGTCACCAGGATCAGGCCGAGGGTCAGCGAGACGAGGCTGGCGAGGATGAACCAGCCGAGCGAGCGGATCGCGACTCGGCCGAGCGCGGCGATGTCGCCCATGTGGGCGATGCCCGCGACCAGGGTCGAGAAGACGAGCGGCGCAATGATCATCTTGATCAGGCGCAGGAACAAGGCGGTGACGATGCTCAGATATTCGGCGATCGACTTCAGCCGCTCGGCGCTCGCGGGCGTGCCGTCGTCGATCGCGTAATTCAGCACCCAGCCGGTGACGATTCCGAGCACCAGCGCGAGGAGAATGAATCGGGTCAATCGTTTCGCCACGGCGGTTCCCCTTCTGCCGCCTGACCCAAGCGGGCGGCGGCAGCGCCGTCAAGCTTCACAGCCGCCGAATGCATCGGCTAGGGCGCTGGCATGGCGGACGATGTGCTCCAATTCGGCCGGGACGTGCTTCACGACGAGGCCCGGGCGCTCGACGCGCTGGCCGACAGCCTCGGCGAGGCGTTCGAGCAAGCAGTCGCTCTGATCCTCGCGTGCGACGGGAAATTGATCGTCAGCGGGCTCGGCAAGTCGGGCCACGTCGGGCGCAAGATCGCTGCGACCTTCGCTTCGACCGGAACGACGGCCGCCTTCCTTCACCTCGCCGAGGCGATCCACGGCGATCTCGGAATGGCGGCGAAGGGCGACGTCGCGATCCTCATTTCGCAGAGCGGCGAGACGGCCGAGCTCGAGCCGGTGATCGACCATTTCGCCCGGGCCGGAATCCCGATCGTCGCGATCACCGGCAATTCGGGGTCGATGCTGGCCGAGGCGGCGACCGCGGCGCTGGTCCTGCCGCACTGGGCGGAGGTGGGTCCGGAAGCGGTCGCTCCGACCACCTCGACGACCATGACGCTGGCGCTCGGCGACGCGCTGGCCATGACCGTGATGCGCCAGAAGGGCTTCACCCGCACCGACTTCGGGCGGCTTCACCCCGGCGGCTCGCTCGGCGCGCGTTTGAAGCCGGTCAGCCGGCTGATGCATTCGGGTGCGCAGCTGCCGCTGGTCGATCAGCACACCAGCATGCACGACACGGTCGTGGAAATGAGCGCCAAGCGGCTCGGAGTCGTCGGCGTGACCGACCAGGCCGGCGACCTCGTCGGGGTCATCACCGACGGCGACCTCAGGCGGCACATCGAGCAGGGGCTCGACCATCCCGCGTCGGCCTTCATGTCCGCGGACCCGAAGACGATCGCACCGGATTCGCTGGTCGACGAGGCGCTGACCCTGTTCGAGGAACACAAGATCACGACCCTGTTCGTGGTCGAGGGCAGGAAGCCTGTCGGCGTTGTCCACATTCACGATTGCCCGGCGGCGCGGTGAACACGGTCATTCTGATTCCCGCGCGCTACCAGTCGACGCGTTACCCTGGGAAACCATTGGCGCAGCTCAGGGGCGCCGGCGGGGCGGCCAAGCCGCTGATCCAGCGCAGCGTCGAGGCGGCGCGGCGGGTCGCCGGCGTATCGGGCGTGTTCGTGGTCACCGACGACGAGCGGATCGCCGACGCCTCCACCGGCTTCGGAGCCGGGGTCATCATGACGTCGAGCGAATGCCGCAACGGCACCGAGCGCTGCGCTGAGGCGCTGGCGCAGCTCCATGACCCCGACCTGGTGATCAACTTCCAGGGCGACGCGCTCCTGACGCCGCCCGGGTTCGTCGAGTCCCTGATCGCGCGGATGGAAAGCGACCGGGACGCGCTCGTCGCCACGCCGGCGATGCGCCTGAGGAGCGACGAGGTGCACACGCTGCAGGCCGAGGAAGCCGCCGGGCGCGTCGGCGGGACGACGGTCGTGACCGACGGCCAGGGCCACGCGCTGTATTTTTCGAAGCGGCTCATCCCGCATTTGCCCGCCGACGCGCTCGACGCGGAGATGTCGCCGGTCCGGCTCCATGTCGGCGTGTACGCCTACCGGCCGCAAGCGCTGGAGCGCTACGTCGCCACGCCGGTGAGCGAGCTCGAGACGCTCGAGGGCCTCGAGCAACTGCGCTTCCTCGTCGCCGGGATGCGGATCGCCGTGGTCGACGTCGCGACTCCGCCGTTCGCGCTGCGCGAGCTCAACAACCCCGAGGACGTCGCGCCGATCGAGCAGGCGCTCGGCGAGGCCGGAATCGAATGAGCTTCTGGGACGGGCTCGACGGCAGATACCGGGTGATCCTGTGCGACATTTGGGGCGTGGTCCACGACGGCGTGCACCTCTATCCGAACGCGGCGGAGCGGCTGAGGGACTGGCGGCGCGACGGGCGGCGAGTGATCCTCATCACCAATGCGCCGCGCACCGCCGAGGCGGTCGAGCAGCAGCTCGGACGGATCGGGCTTCCGAACGACGCGTGGGATGGGATCGCGACCAGCGGCGAGGCCGGGATCGCCGCGCTGCTCGCCCTTGGCCGGCCAGTCGGCTTCCTCGGCACCGCCGGCGACCGGGCGGTTCTCGAGGGCCGGCATGTGCCGATCGACGACGGGCACGCGTTCACCGATCTCGCCTGCACCGGGATCGAGGAGCGGCGGCCGAACGTCGAGCAATATTTCGACCAGCTCGAGCGCTGGGCGAAGAGCGGCGTGACCATGCATTGCCTCAACCCCGACCGGCTCGTCATCCGCGGCGGCGTGCCCGAGCCCTGCGCCGGGGCCATCGCCGATGTTTACGAGCGGCTCGGCGGCAGGGTCTGCTGGTACGGCAAGCCGCATGAGGCGATCTATCGCCACGCGCTGTACCTCGCCGGCGACCCGCCGCCCGCGGCCGTGCTGGCGATCGGCGACGGGCTCCAGACCGACATCCTCGGGGCCGCTCGAATGGGCTTCGACACGGTCTTCGTCAGCGGCGGGATCCACGGCGGCGAGCCGTTTCCGCACGATTTCGCCGCCAGCCACGGCCTGGGCGATTGGCAACCGGTGGCGGTTGTCGACGGGCTCGCTTAGAAAGGCGCCATGCAACTGCTCGGACGCGAAGTGGGGCTCGACCAGCCCTTGTTCCTGATCGCCGGCCCGTGCGTGGTCGAGAGCGAGGACCTCCAGCTGCGCACCGCGGAGACCCTGAAGGGCATCACCGCCAAGCTCGGGATGCACTTCATCTTCAAGTCGAGCTTCGACAAGGCCAACCGTTCGTCCGACAAGAGCTTCCGCGGGCCGGGGCTGGAGGAGGGGCTGCGCGTGCTTGAGAAGGTTCGGGCGGAACTCGACGTTCCTATCCTCACCGACGTTCACGACATTCCGCAGATCGCGCCGGTGGCCGAGGTCGTCGACGTGCTCCAGACGCCGGCGTTTCTCGCCCGGCAGACCGATTTCATTCATGCCGTCGCGGCGTCGGGCCGGCCGGTGAATATCAAGAAGGCGCAGTTCATGGCCCCGCACGACATGAAGAATGTCGTCGACAAGGCGCGGGGCGCCGCCCAGGCCGCGGGGATTAACGAAGAGACGATCATGGTGTGCGAGCGCGGCGCCTCGTTCGGCTACAACAATTTGGTCAGCGACATGCGCAGCCTGGCGATCATGCGCGAAACCGGCTGCCCGGTGGTGTTCGACGCGACCCACAGCGTGCAGCTGCCGGGCGGGCAGGGGACCAGCTCGGGCGGCCAGCGCGAGTTCGTTCCGGTGCTGGCACGAGCCGCCGTGGCGACCGGAGTCGCCGGGCTGTTCATGGAAACCCACCCCGATCCGGCGAACGCCAAATCCGACGGTCCTAACGCCTGGCCGCTCGATCGGATGGAAACTCTTTTGACGACGCTCGTTGAACTCGACCGCCTCGTAAAGGAGCGTGGCTTCGAGGAGATGTAGCGTGAAACCCGCGGTTTTCATCCAGGCGAACGCTCGCCAGATGATGGGCGCCCGGATCGCGGCCTATAGTTACAAGCGCAACAGCCGGCGGCCGGACAGCTTCGACGTGACGATCATGTCGATCGAGGATTTTCCGGGGCTGACCGAGCCCGGCCAGTCGATCCTGCGCAGCGGTCACGTCCGCGCCTGGGACCCGGACGACCTGCAAAGCTTCACTCCGCTGCGCTTCGCACCGCCGAGCCTGATGAAGTTCGAAGGCCGGGCCGTCGTGACCGATCCGGACTGCTTCGGAGTGGGCGATATCGCCGCGCTGTTCGAGCGCGACATGGCGGGCAAGGCGATCATGGCGGTGCCGCGCCCGGGCCACAACGGGCAGGCCGACTATGTCGCGACCTCGGTGATGCTGCTCGACTGCGCCCGGCTGCGGCACTGGGACTTCGGCCGCGAGCTCGACGACCTGTTCGCCCACCGCTTCGATTACAGCGACTGGATGGAATTGAAGCGCGAGGACCGCTCGACTATCGGCTTCCTCGAGCCCGAATGGAACGATTTCGACCGGCTGACTCCGCGGACCAAGGTGCTGCACACGACCAAGCGCCGGACGCAGCCGTGGAAGACCGGGCTGCCGATCGATTACACGTTGCGGGAAAGCGGCCCGTGGGACGTGCTGCGCCGCCTGGCGGTACGCCGCTACCAGCCGCACCCCGACCCCAACCAGGAGGCGCTGGTCTTCCTGCTGCTCGCCGAGATGGTCGACGAGGGAATCGTCACTCGGGACGAGCTGGTCGCGGAGATGGCAGCCGACCACATCCGCCACGATTCGCTCGAGCTGATCGACCGCTATCGGGGCTGCGACCTATTCGAACAGGCGGCCTAGCTCTCTTTTCATGGCGGTAACGGCGGTTTGCACCGGATCGTCGAAGGTCCCGGCCTTTGGGGCGTCGACGGTTCCGACCAGCCCGCGCGCCTGCATATCGGCCCAGAACCGGCGCGGATCGCGGAACGACGTCGCTTCGGGCGGCCGGCCGGCGATCCGGCGCCGGCCCCGCGCGTCGGGCTCGGCCGGGATGAGCCCGACGGGCTTTCCGGTCATCACCGCTTCCGAGATCATCGAAATGCTGTCCGCGGTCACGAAATGCTCGTCGGCGTCGGCCAGCAGGACCGGATAGCGGACGGCGTCGGCTCCGGCGATCGCCGCGCTCGGGCTCGTTCCGAGCGTGCTTCGGACCACGGCCCACGCGTCGGCCGGCGTTCGCGGGCTGCCGACGGCGATCAACGTCCCGCCATCGGCCTCCACCCGCCGCAGCAGCTTGGTCGCGGCCAGCCGCAGCGCCGCATTGTCGAGGCGCCACATGGCCGACGGTCCGCCGAGCGACAGCAGCAGATGCGGGCGGGGCAAGGCGTCGAGCCAGGCGCGTTCGGCGGCGGTCGCTTCCGGCGCCTTGCGAAATCGGTTCATGGCGAGCGGCAGCGTGACGACGTTGTCGCCGGGCGGCACCGGGTACTGGCGGGTGGTGATGACCAGGTCGAACCATTCGTTGGGAGCGCGCGGATGGCCGAGGCGGACGAGGCTGGTCCGGCCGCCGCTTTGCTGCTGGATCCAGCGGGCGACCGGGACGGTGCGCCGGCCGATCCCGACGACCGCGTCGGGCCAGGGCGGCTGAAGCCAGCGCCCCGCGGCGCGAGTCAAATGGCCGACGTCGGTGCTGAACCAGCGCATGCGCAGCCGGGCGAACCAATTGTAGCTCATCGTCCGGGTCTCGAACGGCATTCCGAGGGCCTCGCCGAGCGCCAGCACCTGGTTGTTGTCGCCGCGACGCGGGCCAAGCAGCAGCCAGACCCGCTGCGGGCTGGTCATGCGGTGCGCACCCGGCGGTATTCCCCGGCAAGCTGGGCCAGCATCATCGCGACATTGACCGCGCTTGCCAGAACGAACGCGACCGCGGCCCCGACGACACCCCACGCCAGGCTCAGCGGCGCCAGGCTGACGAAGAAGACGACGCTGGCGACGAGCTTGGCGCGGAGCGGTCCGCCAGCCTTGCCGAGCGCGTAGAGCATCGGCGCGAGCGGGAAGCTCAGGACGCCGAGCACCGGCACCAGCATCAGCACCATCAGCGGCGCGTAGGCCCCGAGGAAATCCTTGCCGAACAGCAGGTTGATCAACGGCTTGCCGCCGATCACCAGGATCAGCACCCCGACCGCCGCAATCCCGGTTGCCAAAGCGGCACCGCGCAGCATCAATTTCCACGGCTTCTTCGATTTGAGATCCATGCGCATGATTTCAGGATAGAATGCCTTGCCGAGCAGGTCGGCGGGCTTCTGTGCGCTGTCAGCCAGGCTCGAGGCGATTCGGAACAGCGCCGCGCCGATCGGGCCGAGCAGACCGCCGACCGCGAGCCGGGCGATCGGGCCCCAGACGGTTTGCACCCCGACCGCGAGGTTGATCTGGATCGCGAAGCGCCAGGCCCCGGGGAGGTCGGTCGGCTTGAGGGTCGGTCGAATGCCCGAGTGGAGCCCGTGCCGGCGCAGCTCCCGCCAGGCGAGGAACCAGGTGAAGAGGTCGCCGCCGAGATCGGTGGCGAACCAGATCGCGACATAGGCCGCGAGCGGAGCGTCGGCCATGAAGGCGATCGCTGCGAGGATCGCGCGGGTGATCGGAGTCAGGGTGCTCGCCCAGCTGATCAGGTCGAACCGGTCGAGGGTGCGGAGGACCCCGTCGGGGCTCGCCGCGCCCATCGTCGGAAGCAGGGTGCAATAGAGCATCGCCAGCCACAGATATTGCTGCTCGATCCCGACCAGCCCGGCGATGAACGGGAGAAGGGTGACGGCGACGATCATCCCGAGCACGCCGCTCAAGACGTCGAGCGCGGCCGCGAAGCCGGTCGAGGATTTGAACTGCTCGGGATCGCCCGAGGCGAGCCCGGCGCCGCCGTAGCGCACGATCAGCTGCCACGACTGGAACTTCGCAAGGCCGCTCGCCGCCTTGGTGTAGCTGGTGATCAGGATCAGGGTCCCGAACAGCAGGACTCCGAGCCCGCGGCCGGCAAGGGCCAGCGTCGCCAGCGAGCAGACCGCGGCGATCCCGCGCGACATCGCGAGGTAGCTGCTGTTCTTGAGCAGCGAGCGGAAATGCTGGTCCCTGAACCAGTGCTTCATCGACGTCCGTCTAGGAGAAGAACGGCGTCATTGCGAGGAGCGCAGCGACGAAGCAATCCAGCCTGCGCGCGCTCTGGATTGCTTCGCTGCGCTCGCAATGACGGCGTTACGCCGGTTCCGGCACCCTTTGCTGGATGACCTTGTCGGCAAGCGGCCCGTTGAGCTCGGCGAGATGGTCGAACTGCGCCTCGTAGGTCGCCAGGCCCTGGCTCTGCGAGCGGAGCTCGGCCTCGAGGCCGGACAGTTCGGCTTCGGGGATCAGCGCGTCGATCCGGTCCCAGCCGGTCCAGCCGTCGCGCGGCGCCATGCCGAGCATCTGGCCGCGCCGTCCGGCAACCGCCGAAGTGATTCGGCTGGTGGCGTTGGACGGGCAGACCACGCTGAGCTTGTGCATCGGCTCGAGCAGGTGCGGGCCGGCGGCCGCGAGCGCCTCCTGCATCGCGAGGCGGCCGGCGAGGCGGAACGCGAGCTCGGAGCTGTCGACGCTGTGGTAGCTGCCGTCGACCAGGGTGACGGCGACGTCGACCACCTCGAAACCGAGCGGGCCCTTGACCATCGCCTCGCGCACTCCGTCCTCGACCGCCGGAATCCATTGCTTGGGCACCGAGCCGCCGTGGATCTTCTCCTCGAACACGAAGCCTTCGCCGCGGCTCAGCGGGCGGATTTCGATGATCACGTCGCCGAACTGGCCGTGGCCGCCGGACTGCTTCTTGTGACGGCCGTGCTGGCGCACCGGCTTGCGGATCGATTCGCGGTAGCCGACGACCGGCGGGTGCGATTTCACCTCGACTCCGTAGCGGCGCTTGAGGCGGGCGAGGACGGTATTGAGATGCTCGTCGTTGACCCCGCGCAGGCGGATTTCGTGGTTGGCCTCGTCATGCTCGACGATCAGCGCGCCATCTTCCTCGGTCAGGCGCTGGAGCGCGCCCGACAGCTTGACGTCGTCCTTGCGGTCGGCCGGCTCGATCGCGAAGGCGCAATTGCGCGCGGGCAGCTCGACCTCGATCGGTGGCGGCAATTTACCGGTGCCGAGCCACTGGCCGGGCCTGACGTCGTCGACCTTGGCGACCGCGACGAGGTCGCCGTCGCGCGCTTCGCCGACCTTTTGGGTTTTTTCGCCCTGGACCTTGAACAGCGAGCCGACGCGGGCATGGTCGCCGCTCTCGGTCTTGACGTCCGACCCTTCGGCGATCCGCCCACCGAGCGCTCGCGCCAAAGCGAGCCGGCCGACCGAGCCGTGCACCACCTTGAAGGCGTACATCGCGGGGTCGGTGGCGCCGAGGCGCGCGGCTGCCGCCGGCGCGGCCGGGGCCTCGTGGCGCAGCGCCTTGAGCAGGCGCCGGACGCCCCATGAGCCCGTCGCGCTTCCGAACAGCACCGAGACGCCGAGGCTTTCGCCGGTTTCGCGGGCGAGGTCGTGCAAGACCTTGTCGCGGCTCGGCACTTCGTCCATCAGCAATTGCTCGAGCAATTCGTCGTCATGGTCGGCGAGCTGTTCGAGCATGTGGGTGCGCGCTTCGACCTCGCGATCGTGAAGATCGGACGGAATCTCGATCCGCTCGGATTCCTGGCCGGCGCGATATTTGAAGGCATATTCCAGCGCGAGGTCCACGAACCCGCTCACCTTCTCGCCGTCCCAGATCGGGATCTGGCGCGCGATCAGCGGCGACACGCTCATCGGCTGGAGCGCGGACAGGAGATCGCGGACACGGCCGTGAGCCTGGTCGATGCGGTTGACGAAGATCAGGTGCGGGATGCCGAGCTCGTCGAGCGCGCGCAGCGCCGGGGCGGCGAGCGGCGCCCGCGCCGGATCGGGGTCGACGACGACGATCGCGAGGTCGGCGATGGCGAGGGCGCGCGCGCCGTCGGCCGCGAAGCCGACCGAGCCCGGCACGTCGATCACCGCATATTGGTCGCCGAGATAGTCGAAATTGTAGAGGTTTAGCTCGGTCGAGCCGCCGCGCTGGCGCGCTTCCGGGCTCGAATCGCCGATGCTGGAGCCGTTGGCCGTCGACCCCAATCGGTCGGTGGTTCCGGCTGCGAACAGCATTGCCTCGGCAAGGCTGGTCTTTCCCGCGCCGGCGGGTCCCACCAGCGCGATGACTCGGGTGCCTTTGGGTGATTCTCCAGCCATGCGACTCTCCCTTCGTGCCGTTGCGGCGCGCGAGTCGCTCTCCAAGAAGGCGCTCGGGCGCCTGTGTTGAATATTTCACCGTCCGACGGTTTTGCGCCGTTGGCAAGGGGGATCGTTACGGGTCCGCCGCCCTGCTCGCGGACAGCATGCGAACCATCGCGGTTTTGCGGCCGATGGTCGACCGAAAGGGACATCAGGCGCGCTCTCCGGCGGAGATGCCGCCGCCGGCATGGAAGGACATCCTCGGCCGAACGTACAAGCGGACCTGGGACGACAATGTCGGACTGGTCGCCGCCGGAGTCGCTTTCTACGCCTTCTTCGCTTTGCTCTCGCTGCTGGCGATGATCGTCCTCATCTACGGCCTCGCTGCGGACCCGACCACGATCGTCGAGACGATCCGAACGCTGGTCCGGATTCTCCCGAACGACGTGGCGTCGCTGATCGCCGACCAGCTGCTGCTCGCGGCCAAGTCGTCACAAGAGCACAAGGGCTTCGGGCTGCTCGTCGCCTTCGCGGTGGCGCTCTACGGCGGGACCAACGGCGCCGCGGCGCTGCTGACGGCCCTCAACATCGCCTATGAGGAGAAGGAAAAGCGAAGCCTGTTCCGCTTCTATGTCGTCGCCGCGGGCATGGCGCTCGCCGCCTTGGCTTTGGCCCTGGTGGCGATCGTCGCCACGGCCGCTATCGCTTACCTCCGCTCGCTGCTGCCAGGCGGCAGCCCGGCCATCACGCTCGCCGGCAGGGCGTTCGGGTATGTTGCGTTGATCGCAGTCGCGGCGACCATTGCCGCGAGCCTGTACCGGTTCGGTCCGTCGCGCGAGGATGCGCGCTGGAAATGGATCACGCCGGGGTCGGTGTTTACCGCGATCACGTGGCTGGTGCTGACGGTGCTGTTCGGCCTGTGGGTCAGCGCGGTCAGCGACTATAGCGCGACCTACGGCCCGCTCGGGGCCGTCGTCGGCCTGCTTACGTGGCTGTACCTCTCGGCTTATGTCTTCATTCTCGGCGCCGAGCTCAACAGTGAGATAGAGCACCAGACGGCCAGGGACAGCACCACCGGGCAACCCGAGCCAATGGGCGAGCGCGGCGCCTGGGCGGCCGACAACGTCGCGACCGACGATACCGTACAGGATCGGCCCGAGGAGGCGCGCGAAGGAGAAAGGCTGACCCAGTCCGCCCCGCAGGTCGCCGAGGAGGAAGAGAAGGCCTAGGCGGCGGGAAGCAGCCGCCGCTCGCCGGCCAGGCGCAAGAGCGCCGACTGGAGCTTCTCGAAGGCGCGGACCTCGATCTGGCGGATTCGCTCGCGGCTGACGCCGTAGACCTGGCTCAGCTCCTCAAGCGTCTTCGGCTCGTCGGTCAGCCGCCGCTCCATTAGGATGTGCTTCTCGCGGTCGTTGAGGCCTTCGAGCGCGGTCACCAGCAGGTCATGGCGAACCTGGCTTTCCTGATCTTCGGCAATGAGCTCATCCTGGAGCGGGCCGCTGTCGACGAGGAAGTCCTGCCACTGGCTTTCTCCGCCCTCGTCGCCCTTGAGGGAGACGTTGAGGCTGGTGTCGCCGCCCATCGCCATGCGGCGATTCATCGAGACCACTTCTTCCTCGCTGACGCCGAGATCGGTCGCGATCTTGGTCACGTCGGCAGGCTTGAGGTCGCCTTCCTCGAACGCGTCGATCTGGTTCTTCATCCGCCGCAGGTTGAAGAACAATTTCTTCTGGGCGGCGGTGGTGCCCATCTTCACCAGGCTCCACGAGCGCAGGATGAATTCCTGGATCGAGGCGCGGATCCACCACATGGCGTAGGTGGCCAGCCGGAAGCCGCGGTCGGGCTCGAACTTCTTGACGCCCTGCATCAGGCCGATGTTGCCCTCGGAGATGAGCTCGCTGACCGGCAGGCCGTAGCCGCGATAGCCCATGGCGATCTTGGCGACGAGCCTGAGGTGCGAGTTGACCAATTTGGCGGCCGCGTCGGTGTCATTATGCTCGCGCCAGCGCTTGGCGAGCATATATTCCTCCTCGGGGGCGAGTATCGGGAATTTCTTGATCTCGGCGAGATAGCGGTTGAGCCCGGCTTCCCCGCCCGAAGCGGGGATCGAGATCGCGCCTTTTGGTCGTGCCATGCTCTTGATATTCTCCCTGGGCCGGGACCCGTTTCTCGGCCCCTAGCGCTTTTAATTCCTATACACCAAGCCCGCGCATCAGTTCCTGCATGTCAGCCGGCATGGGACTTGAGAACGACAGGCGGCGTTTCGTTACGGGGTGGACGAAGCCAAGCTCGGCAGCGTGCAGTGCCTGACGATGAAAACCTAGTTCCTTCAACAGCTTGCTGTGCGTCTTTCCGGTGCGGCCA
>JBJMUB010000077.1:0-9700 GCA_045811385.1 Sphingomicrobium sp.
CGCAAGCCGCGGATCATGATCGCCAAGATGGGCCAGGACGGACACGACCGCGGCGCGAACCTGGTGTCGTCCGCCTTCACCGACCTCGGCTTCGAGGTGATCCCCGGACCTTTGTTCCAAACCCCGCGCGAGACCGCGCAAATGGCGGTCGAGGCCAACGTCGACGTGGTCGGCGCGAGCTCGCTCGCCGCCGGCCACCGTACGCTCATCCCGGAGATGATCGACGCGCTGAAGGACATGGGTCGCGCCGACATCAAGGTGGTCGCGGGCGGGGTCATCCCGCCGCAGGATTATGCCGCGCTCCGCGCCGCGGGCGTGCAGGCGATCTTCGGCCCCGGCACTAACCTCGCCGATGCCGCCGACGGGGTGCTGCGCCTCCTCGGCCACAACCGCCCGCCGCTCGACGAGGCGGCGGAGTGATTCACTGGAACCGCCTGGCTGCGCTGGTTTGGACGGTGGTCTGGTTGCCCGTGACCTACTTCGCCGCGGCCTTTGCGATGATGGGCGATTGCGCGGAACCGGCCGGGCAATGCTTGCGAAACCAGCGCTTGCTAGGCTGGGGCATAATAGCCATCGGCTTGGTGATCCTGATCGCCGTTGACTGGCTCCTTCTTCGCCGGCGAGATCGCTGATGTTCAGTCGATTGATAAAGCAGGCCATTGGTAGGGCAGTCGGATGATCGACGACGACTCTAGCGTCGATCCGAAGTCCGTCGCGGACGAGGCGCATTTCGACGAGGCGCTGCTTTACGATTTCGCCAAGTTCATGACGACGCTGGCGCTGCTCGCGCTCGGCGGGATGCTGACGCTGATCCAGACCGCCGGCACCCACGTCGCCAAGAAGCCGGTGCTGGCGTTCGTCGGCGGGACGATCGCGCTGGCCGGCATCTGCGCGGTCAGCGCCGCGATGAAGCTGGCCAAGGTGGGCACGCCGCGGCGTAAGGGGCTGAGCGCGCAGACGCTGCTGCTGGTCGGCGTCGGCCTGCTTGGAATGGGCACCGGCGGCTTCCTGTTCCTGTGGTGGAAGACGATCTGATGTTCGCGAAAATCCTGATCGCCAATCGCGGGGAGATTGCGTGCCGGGTGATCCGCACGGCGCGGCGCATGGGGATCAAGACCGTCGCGGTCTATTCCGACGCCGACGCGCGCGCGCCGCATGTGAAGATGGCGGACGAGAGCGTTCGGCTGGGGCCGCCTCCCGCGTCCGAATCCTATTTGAAGGGCGAGCTGATCATCGAGGCGTGCAAGGCGACCGGCGCGGAGGCCGTCCACCCGGGCTATGGATTCCTCAGCGAGCGCGAGAGTTTTGCGAAAGCGCTCGCGAAAGCCGGTATCACCTTCATCGGCCCGCCCCCCAAGGCGATCGCGGCGATGGGCGACAAGATCGAATCCAAGAAGCTGGCGCAGAAGGCGGGCGTCAGCATCGTTCCCGGCTATCTCGACGACATCGCCACGACCGCCGAGGCGGTGAAGATCGCGAAAGACATCGGCTTCCCGGTGATGATGAAGGCCTCGGCCGGCGGCGGCGGCAAGGGCATGCGCCTGGCGTACAGCGAGAAAGACGTGCGCGAGGGCTTCGACAGCGTGAAGCGCGAGGGTTTGAGCAGCTTCGGCGACGACCGCGTCTTCATCGAGAAATTCATCGAGCAGCCGCGGCACATCGAGATCCAGCTGCTCGGCGACCAGCACGGCACCGTCGTCTATCTCGGCGAGCGCGAATGCTCGATCCAGCGCCGCCACCAGAAGGTGGTCGAGGAAGCGCCGTCGCCGTTCGTGACGCCCGAGATGCGCAAGGCGATGGGGGAGCAGGCGGTCGCGCTGGCGCGGGCGGTCGGATATTATTCGGCGGGCACGGTCGAGCTGATCGTCAACGGCGCCGATCCGACGGGCAAGAGCTTCTACTTCCTCGAGATGAACACTCGGCTCCAGGTCGAGCATCCGGTGACCGAGGAGATCGCGGGCCTCGATCTCGTCGAGCAGATGATCCGCGTCGCGGCGGGCGAGAAACTGGCGTTCACGCAGGAGGATGTGCGGCTCGACGGCTGGTCCGTGGAGACTCGGGTGTATGCCGAGGACCCGTATCGCGGGTTTTTGCCGAGCACGGGGCGGCTGGTGCGCTATCAACCCCCCATTCGTCATCCCCGCGAAAGCGGGGACCCAGCCAAACAAGAAAAACTGGGTTCCCGCTTGCGCGCGAATGACGATGTGGTGGTTCGTGTCGACGACGGCGTCGCCGACGGGGGCGAGGTCAGCATGTTCTACGACCCGATGATCGCCAAGCTGATCACCTGGGCGCCGACGCGCGAAGAAGCGATCGACGCGCAGGTCGACGCGCTCGACCAGTTCGTGATCGACGGCATCAGCGACAATGTCGATTTCCTCTCCGCGCTGATGCAGCACCCGCGCTTCCGCAAAGGCGACCTCGCGACCGATTTCATCGCCGACGAATATCCCGACGGCTTCCACGGCGCGCCCGCGGACGCGCAACTGATCGAGGATCTGACCGCAATCGCGGGCATGGTCGCGGTGATCACCGACGAGCGCGCCGCCGAGATCGACGGCCAGCTCGGCCCGCCGATCCACGTGCTGTGCGAGCGCGTGGTGAAGATCGCGGGCGAGACCCACAAGGTGCGGATCAAGCCGTACAAGGGCGGCACGCTCGCGGTCACCGACGATGGCGATTTGAGGGACATCGTCGGCCGCTGGGTGCCGGGGCAGCGCTTGCTCAGTGTGACCGTCGACGGCCGCCACCGCATCGTCCAGGTCCGCCGCGCCGGCCGCAACTGGGAGCTTCAGACGCGCGGGCGCACGCACCAGGTGCAGGTGCTCCCGCCGCACGTCGCCGAATTGTCGAAGCACATGATCGAGAAAGTGCCGCCGGACCTGTCGCGATACCTGATCGCGCCGATGCCGGGGCTGCTGACCAGGCTCGACGTCGCCGTCGGCGACAAGGTCGAGCCTGGTCAGCCGGTCGCGGTGATGGAAGCGATGAAGATGGAGAACATCCTGCGCGCGCCCAAGGCGGCGACGGTCAAGGCGACCCCGGCCAAAGCGGGCGACAGCCTCGCGGTCGATCAGGTCATCGTGGAGTTTGAGTCAAGTACGACGATTCAAGGCCAAACACGAACGCCGACAAGTTCGTGATGTTGTTCAGCGCGGACTGGTTCAGGCCATATTGGTATGTGACCGGCTTCCAAGCTCAGCCCGCATCCAACGATCTCTTTCAGCAGGAAATGCGAAGCCAAGTGAAGGCTTTGATGAGCGACGCCGACCAGTATTGGAACGTGTCGTTCAACGAACGGCGCCTTGATGGAACGAGGCAGGCGTTGCTCGAAAGCCTGCGGAGGCACGCGGCTCCTGAGGCGGACCTTCGATTGATCGAAGGCGACGTTCAGGCGCAGGCTTCGAATGATGTCGTTGCGGAGGTTTCGACCGCGAATTGGGGTGACTATGAAGGCATCCTCGAGCAGCTGAAATCTGCCGAGCTCGAGGGCACCGAGTGGGACCGCTACCTCGTTGGGCTAACCCCCGATCTACCGGACCTTGTGCAAAACTTCGCATTGCAAGTTGTTCGGTATCTTTAGCGCTGCCTCAACTCGCTCCGTCTGAGCTTGCCCGTCGCGGTCTTGGGTAGCGTGTCTACGAACACGATCTCGCGCGGGTATTTGTAGGGGGCGATCTGCGCCCTGGTGTGCGCCTGCAGCTCCGCGACCAGCGTCTCCGATCCTTCCGCTCCGCCCGCAAGCACCACGAATGCCTTCACTTTCTGTCCACGCTCGGCACACGGCGCGCCGATCACCGCGCATTCGGCGACGGCGGGGTGCGACAGCAGCGCATTCTCCACTTCCGGCGCGCCGATGTTGTAGCCCGAGCTGACGATCATGTCGTCGCTGCGGGCGAGGTACCAAAAGTATCCGTCGGCGTCGCGGCGGTAGGTGTCGCCGGTGACGTTCCAGCCATTGAAAACATAGTCGCGCTGGCGCGGGTCATCGAGGTAGCGGCAGCCGGTCGGGCCCTTGATCGCGAGGCGGCCGACGCCTTCGTTCAGCGGATTGCCGTCCGCGGCGAGCACTGTCGCGGTATAGCCCGGCACGGCCTTGCCGGTCGCGCCGGGGCGCACGCCGCCGCCGGCCGCGGAGACGAAGATGTGCATCATCTCGGTCGAGCCGATGCCGTCGGTAATCGCGATCCCCGTCCGTTCCTGCCACGCGCGCCAAGTCGCTTCGGGCAAATGCTCGCCCGCCGAGATGCAATAGCGCAGGGTCTTGAGCGCATCGTCGAGCTTCGGCTGCGACAGCATCGCTTTGTACGCGGTCGGCGCGGTACCGAGGTGGGTGACGCCGTGCTTCGCGATCGCCTCGAGCAATTTCTCCGGCCCGCCCTGCTCGATGGTCGCGCTGGCCGCGCCGAAGCGCAGCGGGAACATCGGCGTGATTCCGAGCCCGAAGGTGAAGGCCATCGGCGCGCTGGTCAGGAAGACGTCGCCGGGCTTTGGCCCGACGAGATGCTTCGCGAACGTGTCGCACGGCGCGAGTATGTCGCGGTGGAACTGGACGCAGCCCTTGGGCACTCCGGTGGTTCCGCTGGTGAACGCGATCAGCGCCGGATCATCGCGGCCGGTGTCGGCGGGCGGCAGCGGATCGAGCGAAGCGGTGCGGGTCTCGAGCTCGCCCTTACCGTGATCGCCATCATATTTGATGATGTGTTTGACGAAATGCGTTTGATCGACCGCCTGCCGGAAATCCCCGATGAACCGGCTGTCCACGATCGCGTGGGAGATTTGCGCCCGCTCGATCACCGTCGCGATCTCGCCGGGACGCAGCAAAGGCATGGTCGCGACCACCAGTCCGCCGGCCTTCAGCACGCCGAGCCATGCGGCAAACATCGTGTAGCCGTTCGGCCCGCGCAGGAGCACGCGGTTGCCGGGGACCAGGCCATGCTGCTCGACGAGCAGGCGCGCGATCCGGCCGCTGAAGGAGCCGAGCTCGGCGTAGGTCCAGCGGCCGTGGTCGTTGACGACCGCCGGTGCGTCCGGCGTTCCGCCCTTCAGCAGCTCCGCCGCTGCGTTCAGCCGCTCCGGGTAGTGCAGCTCGGGCAGCTCGAAGCGGAATTCGGGCAGCAGCTCCGGTGGCGGCAGGCGGTCGCGGACGAAGCTGTCGTACGGCACTAAAATCCTCCCCGGGACGGGGAGGGGGACCGCGGCGCGAAGCGTCGTGGTGGTGGGGGCCCACGGTGGAGCTCTGCAAATTCGGTGGGCCCCCTCCACCAGGTGCGCTGGTCCCCCTCCCCGTTCCGGGGAGGATTTGGGAAGGCGTCCTTCACTCCGGCACCACCGCCGTCGCCTCGATTTCGACCAGCGCCCGCCGTTCGACCAGCGCCGACACCGCGACCAGAGCCATCGCGGGGTAGTGGCGGCCGATGGTCGCCTTCCACGCTTCGCCAATCTCTTTAAGCGATGCCCGGTAGGCGGCGATGTCGGTGACGTAACAGGTCATGCGGACGATATGCTCGGGGCCGGCGCCGTCCTCGGCGAGGATGGCGAGGATGTTACGCAGCGCCTGGGCGAACTGGCCGGGGAGGGTGTCGGCAACGAAACGCTCGCTTTCGTCCCAGCCGACGGTGCCGCCGGTGACGATCAGCCGGCCCTTCGCCGAAATGCCGTTCGAATAGCCCTTCGGCCGAGGCCATCCAGACGGCTGCAGGACCTTCACGTGCGCACTTCCTTTAGCAAATCGCGAGCGATGATCTGGCGCTGGACCTCGCTCGCTCCCTCGTAAATGCGGAGCGCTCGGATGTCGCGGTACAGCTCCTCGACCTTGACGCCGCGGGTCACGCCCGCACCGCCGTGCAGCTGCACCGCGGCGTCGATCACCTGCTGCGCCGCTTCGGTCGCGTGGAGCTTGGCCATCGCTGCGGCGCGGCGGTGGTCGGTGCCGCCGACGTCCTGCTGCCACGCGGCGCGGTAGACCAGCAGGGCGGAGGCATCGATGACCGTCGCCATGTCCGCGAGCTTCGCCTGGGTCACCGCATTGTCCGCGAGCGTGGCGCTGCCGAGCCGGCGGCGGATCCCCCAGCTCAGCGCTTCCGAAAGCGCGCGGCGGGCAAAGCCGAGCGCCGCCGCACCCACCGTCACTCGGAACAGGTTCAAAGTCTCCATGCCGATCCGGAAGCCTTCGCCGGGCTCGCCGATGATCGCGTCGGCGGGGATCCGGACATTGTCATACTTGATCCGCGCAAGCGGGTGCGGGGCGATGACCTCAATCCGCTCTTCGACCGTGACCGCGGTCGCGGGGACGATGAACGCCGACAGGCCACGCGCCCCTTCCCCCTCGCCCGTGCGGGCGAAGGTCACGTAGAAATCGGCGATTCCGCCGTTGGAGATGTAGGTCTTCTCGCCGACCAGCGCCCATTCGTTGCCGTCGCGCATCGCCGAGGTGGCCATGTTCGCCCCGTCGGAGCCGCATTCGGGTTCGGTCATGGCGAAGGCGGCGATCATCTCGCCGGCGGCGACTCGCGGTAGCCATTCGCGCTTCTGCTCGACCGTGCCGAACAGCGAGATCGCGCCCGAGCCGAGTCCCTGCATGGCGAAGGCGAAATCGACTAGGCCGTGCCAGCGGGCGAAAGTCTCGCGGCAGATGGCGAGGCTGCGGACATCGGGCCGCGTTTTGCCGTCCGACACGACGAGCTTGAGGAAGCCCGCCCTGCCGAGCTCGGCCACGATGGCGCGACATGCATAGTCCGGGTCGGACGCCTCGGCGTCGTGGATGGTCGCTTCGCACCACTTCTCGAGCCGCGTCGCCAGCTTGCGATGCCTTTCCTCAAAGAACGGCCAGGAAAGATCAGTCACCGTGGAACTCCGGCGTACGCTTGGCCGCAAAGGCCTCGTAGGCGCGGTGGAAATCCTTGGTCTGCATGCATTGTGCCTGGGCCTCGGCTTCCATGTCGAGCGCGGTTTCGATCGAGACGTGCCATTCGGCGTCGAGCTGGCGCTTGGTCATCGCGTGGGCGAGGGTCGGGCCGCGGGCGAGATCGCGAGCGAGCGCTTGCGCGTCGGCAAGCGGATCGTCGCTGAGCCGGTTCCAGAAGCCCCAGGCAAGGGCCTCGTCGGCGCCCATGCCGCGGCCGGTGAACAGCAATTCTGCGGCGCGGCCGTGGCCGATGATCCGCGGGAGGATCGCGCAGGCGCCCATGTCTGCGCCCGACAGGCCGACGCGCACGAAGAGGAACGCGGTCTTCGCGCTGGGCGCTGCGATCCGAAGGTCGCTGGCCATCGCCAGGATCGCGCCCGCCCCGGCGCAGACCCCCTCGACCGCGGCGACGGTCGGCTGCGGGCAGGCGCGCATGGCCCGCACCAGGTCGCCGGTCATTCGCGTGAAATCGAGCAGGCCGCTCGCGTCCATCTTGGTCAGCGGGCCGATGATCTCGTGGACGTCGCCGCCCGAGGAGAAATTGCCGCCCGCGCCGGTGATCACGACGGCCTTGACCGTCGGCGTGTGGCACAGTTCGCGGAAGGTGTCGCGTAGCTCGGCGTAGCTGTCGAAGGTCAGCGGGTTCTTGCGCTCGGGGCGGTTGAGGGTGACCGTCGCGACGCCGTCCGCGAACGTCCACAGGAAATGCTCGGGCTCCAGAGTCGCGGGGTCGAGGCTCACGCCGACGTGCCTCCGTCGATGGTCATCGCCGCGCCGTTGATGTCGCGGCTCTGCGGAAGGCACAGGGTCAGGATCAGGGTCGCGATCCCGTCGGGATCGACCAGGCGGCCGCTGGCATTCATGTTGGTGATCGCGCTTCGCGAATCGTCTTCACTGCGGCCGGTGATCTGCGACACCCGGGCGATTGACTGGTCGGTCATCGGCGTGTCGACATAGCCGGGGCAAACCGCGTTCACGGTGAGGTTGGTCTTGGCATATTCGGCGGCGAGCGAGCGGGCGAGGCCGAGAAGGCCATGCTTCGATACCGCGTAATGCGCGGCGTAGGGGACGCCGCGCAGGCTGGCGACCGAGGCGACGAAGACGAGCCGCCCGTTGTCGCTCTCGAGCAGGTCGGGCAGCGCGGCCTGGGCGCAGTCGAACGCGGCGGTGAGGTTGGTCGCGATGATCCGGTCCCAGCTGTCGCGGGTCATCTTGTGGAACGCCGCGCTCTCGGCGATGCCGGCGTTGACGACCAGCATCTCGATCGGGCCGTTGACCGTTCGCGCTTCTTCGAACGCCGTGGCGATCTGGTCGCGCTCGGTGACGTCGCACGCCACCGCATAGCCGCCGAGGCGCTCCGCGGTCCGCTGGAGCGGCTCGATCCGGCGGCCGCTAACTGTGATCTTCGCGCCCGCGGCGTGGAGGTGTGCCGCCGCTGCGGCGCCGATTCCGGTTCCGCCGCCGGTGATCAGGGCATGGCGCCCTTCGAGCCAATTGTTGTCGGCCACGGCTGTCCCCTTTCGCTTTGCCATTGGCCGAACGCAAATCCGGTGGCAAGGCGCGCAGCCATGAAGCTTGCCATCCTCGAGACCGGCCGGCCCCCGGGCGACCTCGCCGAGCGGTTCGGCGACTATCCGGCGATGTTCGAGCGGCTGCTCGGCCCGGCGTTCGAGATAGAGAGCTTCGACGTGCAAGCTGGCCAGCTGCCGGACGCGACTGCACATGACGCGGTGCTGATCACCGGCTCGCCGGCCGGAGTCTACGATCCGCTGCCGTGGATCGACCCGCTGCAGCAGTTCATCCGCGCCGCCAAGGACAGCCGAATGGTCGGCGTCTGCTTCGGGCACCAAGTGATGGCCGAAGCGCTCGGCGGACACGTCGTGAAGTCAGAAAAAGGCTGGAGCACGGGTCTGCATCGCTACGCGATCGTGCGCGCCGAGCCATGGATGGACGGCGCTGACGAGGTTGCGGTCCCCGCCTCGCATCAGGACCAAGTCGTGGTCCAGCCGCCGAAGACCGAGATCGTCGCAGCGTCCGAGTTCACGCCGTTTGCGGCGCTGGCCTGGACCGACCGGCCGGCGATCTCGTTCCAGTTTCACCCGGAATTCTCGCCCGAGTTCGCCAAGGCGCTGATCGCCGAGCGCCACGACGTGGCTCCGGAACCCAATGCCGCGATGGCCTCCCTCGATGCGCCGAACGACAATGCGCGCGTCGGAGCCTGGATGCGCCGTTTCCTCTATTCCAACGCCACCGGAGAGACTGAATGAAGACCCGCGCCGCCGTCGCCTTCGCGCCCAAGCAGCCGCTCGAGATCGTCGAGGTCGACCTTGAAGGTCCCAGGGCTGGCGAGGTGCTGGTCGAGATCATGGCCACGGGCATCTGTCACACCGACGCCTACACGCTCGACGGGCTCGACAGCGAAGGGCTGTTCCCCTCGATCCTCGGCCACGAGGGTGCCGGGGTCGTCCGCGAAATCGGGGCCGGCGTCACCAGCGTGAAGCCGGGCGATCACGTCATCCCGTTGTACACGCCCGAGTGCCGCCAGTGTAAATCGTGCCTCTCGGGCAAAACCAACCTCTGCACGGCGATCCGCGCCACGCAGGGCAAGGGCGTCATGCCCGACGGCACCAGTCGCTTCAGCTACAAGGGCGAGACCATCTTTCACTATATGGGCTGCTCGACTTTCTCGAATTTTACGGTTCTGCCCGAAATCGCGGTCGCGAAGATCCGCGAAGACGCGCCCTTCAATACCAGCTGCTACATCGGCTGCGGGGTGACGACCGGCGTGGGAGC
>JBJMUB010000078.1:0-28244 GCA_045811385.1 Sphingomicrobium sp.
GGCCGCAAACCGCCGCTTGGCCGTTGGCAGAAGCACCGCCGCGCCCGGTCGAAACGGAGAGCGCCGCGGAACGCCGGAGCGCCTCCACTCGTTGCCGCGCTGCAATGTTACGGGATGGAGGTCCCGCTGTGAATGCAGGCAAAGACAAGGACGAAGGAGCCCCGCCGGCAGTGATCAATGCGCCGCCGGAACGCGAGCTGGAGCGCAAGCTCAAGCGCCATCCGGAAGATCCGGATGCCAAGGCCGACGTCGGCAGCGACGAATCCATGGACGCGTCCGATCCGCCGGCAGCGACGCAGCCCGGTTCGTCAGACGAACCGGCTCCGTCGTCCGGATTTCCCGATAATTCATCACGAAAGTAACGGCCCCGTTACAAAAACGCATCGCCGTTGCAAATAATCAACAATCCACAGTTTTCCCTCGTCTGGTCAATTTCTGGCCTAGACGCGGTGACTCCCCTCTGATTCAATCTGAACGGGGGGTGGGACTGTGGTTAAGTTTCTCGAAACCAATACCGCCGCATGATCCCGCCTGGGAACTAAGGAGTCGGGTTCATGATTACGCGGACCAGCCAGCCGGCAAGCGGCGCGATGCTGATCTCCGAAATGAAGGAGTTCGCAAGCTTCGCCAAAGCGACGCAGCGCTACATCCGGCGCTCGCTCGATGTGGCCTATGGCCGCCGCGACGCGATCGAATGCTGGGCCCGCGACGAAGGCGAGGCCGCCTCGATCCGCGCCCAGGCCCGCCTTTACAAGCAGCTCGATCATCTGCGCCTGCAGGTGCCGGACGACAGCGGCCTCGACATGATCGAGCCGTTCATCGGCATGCTGATCACGCTGTCCGCGTTCGATCTCGGCCAGGACCGGCTGCCGAACTTCGCCGCTTACCGCTTCCTCTATGAGCGGTTGATCGGCGCCGCCGCCCGGCCGTGGCTGCCGGCCGCCTTCTGCTCGGCCGCGGCGCTGCCGCACCTCCATCCGGACCGGCGGCGAATCCTGCTCCAATCGATCAGCGAGAGCGCCGCGACCGCGCCCGGCTGGTCGAGCCGCGAGCCGGTGTTCTGGCCGGAGTGGGTCGAAAAGGTCGACGCCAAAGCCGCCGCCTGAATTCGCGTCAGGCGCGTTCAGGCGCCTTCACCGACGGAAAGATTTTCGCCAGCTGCCTGAGGCTGTCTTCGGCACTCCGGTGGTGGACGAACACGACGCCCGCGTCTTCATAAGCTTCGCGATGTTTCTCGCGGTCGTCGACCAGCACGTCGCCGGGCTTCATATGCTTGTGCTTGTCGCGCGCCATGCAGGTCACGATCCGCACCCCCGGGAAATGCTCGGCGGCCCATGTGACCTTCTGCGGCGCGGCCCAGCTGCCGAGCGGAAGCCCGGTGAGGATGGTCGGCTTCAAATGCCTGACCGCATCGAACAGCAGGTCGGCGTCGGGCATCTTGGGCAGCGAGCCGTAGAAATTCTTCGCGTTGGCCAGGCGTTTCCAGAAGGCGCCGCGGCCGTGCCTGGCGATGAACGCCTTCGGCTTCAGGCCAAGCAACTCGCACGCACCGCGGTCGAAGTCGGCGAGCACTCCGTCGGCGTCGAGGAACAGGCGCGGCTGCGGCATCAGAAGCGCGCCGGCTCGAGCTCGACCGGAATGGGCGCGTCAAGCGGCTTCCAGCCGCGATCCCGCAGGACGTCATTGCTCTCCCGCGCCGTGCGTCCCTGACTGAGCGACCAGGTGATGTGATAGGTCGAGCCGTCCGGCCGGTCGGTCGTGCCGTCGAGCTCGACGACGAGGCATTCGAGGCTGTCGCCGTCGTCCGCCTTGCCGACGATCCGCGCCTCCGCTTTGCGCGGCAGCGGGGTGGTCGGAGTCGCGCCGATCCGCAGCGTCACATGATCGGCGACGACGTTTTCATATTTCGGCGGAAAGCGTTCGAGCAGCGCATCGCGCTCGTCCTGCGGCAGTTTCCAGCCGGTCACGGTTCCGGACTTAACCATGGGAGTTCAACCACCTCAGGCCGCCTGGGTTTCCGCCAGCTTCTCGACCAGCTCCCGAGCGAATTCGCTCAGCGTGTCGTCGCGTGCACCCATGACCACGATCCGGTCGCGGCTCCTCGCTTCGGCCAGCAACGCCTCGCCGATCTTCGAGCGCTCGGCAATGTGGACGGCGTCGCCGCCCCGCTCGCGGATCGCCTCGGCGAGCCAGTCGCTGCCGCGGACCCGCTCGGTCGTTCCGCCGAAATAAGCGGGATCGGGCAGGTAGAGCTTGTCACCCGGCGCCAGCCCTCGGGCGAAACTGTCGGCGAGCGGCTCGCCCATCTTCGCGATCGGGCCGAACCCATGCGGCTGGAACAGGATCAGCAGCCGGCCCGGCTGGGCGCGCAGCGTCGCCAGAGTCGCGTCGATCTTGTCCGGATTGTGCGCGAAATCGTCGATCACGATCACGCCGGCGGCTTCGCCGACCGTTTCGAGCCGGCGCTTCAGTCCCTCGAAGCGGCCGAGCGCGGCAATCGCGTCCTCGATCCGAAGTCCGAGCGTACGTGTCACCGCAATCGCCGCCAGCGCGTTCGACGCATTGTGCCGCCCGGGAACGGCGAGGCGCACGTCGCGCCGCCCGCCTTCGGCCTCGAGCGCGAAGGTGACTCCGTCGGGTTCGAGCTGGAGGTCCTTGCCCATGAACGCCGCGCCGGGGCTGTCGAAGCCGTAGCCGATGCAATTGGCGTCCGGCACGATGTCGGCGATGGCGCGCGTTTCCGGATCGTCGAGATTGAGCACCGCGTGTCGCGCGCGCAGCAGGAAGGCCGCGAACAGGCCGCGCAGCTCGTCCATCTCCTTATGGTCGAGGCTGATGTTGGTCAGGACCGCGATCTCGGGCTGGTAGAGCGCGATCGAGCCGTCGCTTTCGTCGACTTCGCTGACGAACAATTCGGGGTCGCCGACCAGCGCGCTCGCGAAGGGCGCCGACGGGGTCACGAAATTCTTCATCACCGCGCCGTTCATCACCGTCGGCTGGCGGTGGCAGGCGTGGAGGATCCAGCCGATCATCCCAGTGACGGTCGACTTGCCGCTGGTCCCGCCGACCGCGACGCTGCGCTGCGCTGAGTTGAGCAGCTTCGCCAGGAACTGCGGGCGGGTGAGATGGTCGAGGCCGAGCTCCCTGGCCCGGACCACGTCGGGCACGGTGTCCTCGACGGCCGCGGAGGTAACCAGGGTCATGCCCGTGTGGAGGCCCGAGCCGTCCTGCGGGAACAGCTGGATTCCGAGCGAGCGCAGATAGTCGAACTTATGCGGCGTTCGGCCGGCGTCGAGCGAGCGGTCGGACCCCGCGACCTTGGCCCCGCCGGCGCGGACGATGGAGGCGAGGGGAAGCATCCCGCTGCCGCCGATGCCGCTGAAGAACACTGGAGAATCGATCATCGTCCGCCCTTATCCTCCCCCGGCTTTCCCGGGGAGGAAAATTCATTTGCACGCGCCTCCGCCGGGCCAGCCGGTCCAGCCGGGACCGCGGACGAAGCGGCCGGGCTTGGCGCCGGTGTGCTTGCCGCCGCGCAGGACCTGGACCCCGTTGACGAACACGTCGTCGACCCCGGTCGCGAGCTGCTTCGGCTTTTCGAACGTCGCATGATCCTGGATCCGCGCCGGGTCGAACACCACGAGGTCGGCATAATAGCCGGCCTTCAGCGAGCCGCGCTGGCGAAGGCCGAGGTTGGCCGCCGGCTGCGACGTCAGCCGGCGGATCGCGTCGGGCAGGGTCGCGGCCTTCTCGTCGCGGACATAATGCCCAAGGAAGCGCGCGACATTGCCGTAGGCGCGCGGGTGGCTGCTCGACTTCAGGAACACACCTTCGGGCGCCTCGGACGCCTCGTCGGACCCGAGGCCCATCCACGGCAGCCCGGCCTCGCGCTTCACATTGTCCTCAGTCATCAGGAAGTAGATCGTGCCGACGCGGCTGCCGTCCTCGATGACCAAGTCCATCGCCGTTTCTTCCGGGCTCTTGGCGCGCATTCTCGCCACTTCCGCCAGCGTTTTGCCGGTCAGCGGCTTGAGCTTCGGGTTCTTGAACGCGCCCAGCAGCACGCGGTCGGGACTGCCGGCGAGCAGCAGCAGATTCTCCCAATCGTTCGACGGGGTTCGCATTTCGCGGACGAGGCGAGCGCGGACGGCAGGGTCCTTCATGCGCTTGATCCATTCCTCGAGCCCGCCCGATTGCACCCAAGTCGGCATCGACGCGTCGAGGCCCGTCGCACCGGCAGTATAGGTATACATGTCGGCGGTGATCCGCTGGCCATTGGCGCGCGCCGCCTCGACCTTCGCAATGGCGGCGTCGATCTTGCCCCAGTTCGGCTGGCCCGCCTGCTTGAAGTGGTAGATTTCGGCCGGAGCGCCGGACTCGCGGCTGATCGCGATCAGCTCGTCGATCGCCTCGATCAGCTTGTTGCCCTCGCTCCGCATATGGCTGATGTACATGCCTCCGCATTTGGCCGCTTCGCTGGTGATCGCGATGAGTTCGGGCGTTTCGGCATAGCTCGCCGGCGCGTAGATCAGCGACGAGCCGACGCCCAGCGCGCCTTCCTTCATCGCCGCCCGGACCAGCGCGCGCATGCGCCTGAGTTGCTCCGGCGTCGGATCGACGTCGCTTTCGCCGAGCTCGTGCCGGCGCACGGTCGTCGCGCCGATGAACGAGGCAACGTTCGGAGTGACGCCCTTGCGCTGCAGATATTCGAGATATTGGCCCAGGGTCGTCCAGCGGATCGGATATTTTATGTCGCCCTGGCGCTGAACGGCGAGTCGCTTCATCTTGTCGTTGAGCGGCCCCATCGAATCGCCCTCGCCCATGACCTCGAGCGTGACTCCCTGGACCGTGTCGCTGAGCCCGCGCCCGTCGGCGATCAGGCTCTCGGTCGCCCAGCTCAGCATGTTGATGAACCCCGGTGAGACCGCCTTGCCGGTCGCGTCGACGGTGCGCGCCGCGCGGCCCGGAGCGTGCGGCCCGACGAAGACGATCCTGTCGCCCTTGAGCGCGACGTCGCCGACGTAGGGCGCGCCCCCGGAGCCGTCGTAGATCGTCCCGCCGCGGATCAGCACGCTGTAGGCGGGCGGCGGCGCGGCCGACGCCGTGAACAGCGCGGCGAAAGCGAATGCAAGCGCGGTCGGTGTCTTCATGGCTGCCCCTTCACGGATGCCGCGAAGCTGCCCGATCCCGAGCCAGCGCGCCAGAGGCGATCCCCCGCGGAAGTTGTCAAAGTTGTGCCCTCAACGGGCGCGCGCGCACGCGAGGAGGGCAATTGCGAGACTTGTTACCTTCGAACCGGGGGTTGTCGGATGTGTCGGATTGTCACTCTCACGAGGCAGAAACGCAGCAACCGCAGGCAGGCCTAGGGCGCGAGGCGCGTACGGGGGAGGGGATATGTCAGCTTTGTCAGTTTCGCGGCGAATCGGATCGCTCATCCGCCAGCTTGGATCACAAATGCGCAGCTGTAGGACAGCAGTTTTTATGTCTGCTTTCGACCCATTGCAGACATACGGTAATGTCTGCTTTGGACGGCCACCCGGTCATATCTCGGCGTCTACCGAGGAAGAATGGGGGTGTATTGAATGGTCTTGCGAACGGTCGCAGCAGTTCTGGTGGCGCTTGTCGTCTCTACAATAGTCGCAGCGCTGGCAACGATCATTGGATCGTACCTTTTCGCGATGCTTCCTCAGTGGATTCCGTATCCCGAAATTGCAGCTTGGGCGATAGGCGGTTTTCTCGGGATCTACTGTGCACAGTGGATATGCGATAAACTTCTCCGAGAGTACTCTGGCCGCGCCGTGTTCATCGTCATCTCGCTGATCGTTGTAGTAGCTGCACTGGGGACGCTGATCGGTGGGGTCACGACCGAAGACGCTTATCGACTCATCCAGATGGGAGTCGTCTTACTGACTGCTTGGCAGGCATTCTGGAAGGGTGCCAAGCTGCACGAAGAGTGACACCCCTTCAATGAATTGAAGAAGCGGCGGTTGGCGTCAGCTTTCCACCCAAACCGCAATGGCAGCAACCTCCCATTGCGTACATTAGCCTGGCGCTCCAAACTAGCGTCGTGAGGCATCCGGGGGAAAAATTAGTGAAGGTTTGCCTCGCCGTCGTTCCGGGGTTGCGGTTAGTGGGGCTGTCTGTTCTGCTCCTGGCGATTCCCGCCTGCTCCAATTCAGACCAGCCCACTAGCGATCAAGCGACCACAACGGACCCTAAGCCCTGTGATGACCTGATCGAACAGGCTGAAAACGACGGTTTAGTGAAGCAGCGGCCATCTCCTGATCGCGTCAATGTTGAGGACCGGCTCTGGGCGCAGTTCCCGGCTACCTCCAAGGAGGGCCTTGCGATGGCCGTTCGCTGCTCGGCCACCCGTGGAGCGCCCGACGAACTGGATTACGGAGTTGTCTACGGTTATCGCAGCGGGAAGCGGCTAGCCATGGCAACAAGCGTCGGCGTGAAGTTCTATTGACGTCGTCAGGGAGAGCCTGATGAGCGGCAACGTCCGCTTTCCGCCCATTGCGGACATTCGCCGTCTCCCCGTAAGCATCGGGCATGCGCATTGCCGTGGTTGCTCCGAGCTGTTCGCTGAAGCGCGAGGCGGCGGAGCGCGTGCACGCGATCGTTGCGGACCGCGGCGATTGTGAGCTGGCGATCCATCCCCAAAGCTTCCTCAGCGACGGCCATTTCGCCGGGCCGGACTCCGCGCGGCTCACGGCGTTGCGCGAGGTGATGGCCGACCCGTCGATCGACGCCGTCTGGTACGCGCGGGGCGGTTATGGCTCGAACCGGATCGCCGGGGCCGCGCTGGCGGACCTGCCCGACGCCGCGCGCGGCAAGACCTATCTCGGCTACAGCGACGCCGGCTTCCTCCACGCCGGGTTCCACAAGGCCGGGCTCGACGTCGCCTGGGGACCAATGCCGCAGGACGTGCTTCGGGACGGGGGCGAGGCCGCGATCCACCGCGCGCTCGACTGGCTGGTGCGGCGCGATGCGTCCGCGCTCGAGCCGGACCTCCAGGCTCCGGCGATGGCGTTCAACCTGACCGTGCTCTCCAACCTGCTCGGGACTTCGCTCGAGCCCGATTTCACCGGCGTCGACCTGATGATCGAGGAAGTGAGCGAGCATCTCTACGCGACCGACCGGACGATGTTCCACGTCGCAGCCTCGGCGAACGTCCGGCGGGTGGCCCAGCTGAGGCTCGGACGGGTCGGCGACATCCTCCCCAACGACACCGAATTCGGCTCCGACGAGGTGGCGATCGTCGCGGATTGGTGCCGCCGCTCGGGCATCGCTTACGGCGGCCGCGCCGACATCGGCCACGACGCCCAAAACAAGGTTGTTCCGTTCTTAAGGCAAAATCGCTGAATTTCCCTCTGCAACGGCATTGCAATGAAGGGCGCTTTGCGCTCTATCGGGGAGGGAACAACAGGAGGGCCTGATGGCAAAAGGTACTGGTCGTAAAGCAGGGGGTGGTTTGGCCCGCCCGGTAACACCGTCGGCGGATCTCGCGAAGATCACGGGGAGCGCCCCGCTGCCGCGCAGCCAGGTGGTCTCGAAGGTGTGGGATCACATTCGCAAGAACAACCTGCAAAATCCTCAGAACAAACGAGAAATTATGGCTGACGGAACGCTGAAGCCGATCTTCGGGGGCAAGGACCGGGTCAGCATGTTCGAGATGAACAAGCACCTGTCGAACCACCTGAAGTAGACTGTATCGCCAGTTCGCAGACAGGGGATCCGCCTCGGCGGGTCCCCTTTTTGCTGCCAGCGCCGTGCGACTCGCCGATCGGTCAGCCGCGCCACAGGCCGTCGAGCCGCTCCTCGGTCACCGGGTAGCCGAGATGCGACGGAATGGTGATGAACTTCTCGCCTGCCCGCTCCTCGACCCACGGGGTGACCGGTTCGATCGGATGGGCGAGCGCGTCCGCGCGGATCTCGGCGAAGCTCGAATGTTGCGCCAGCCGCTCGACGTTGCGCCGCGTCGGGAAGATCAGCCGCGCGTCGCCGCGCCGGTCGCGTTCGAGCACTTCGGCCGCCGACAGCCAGTAAGCGCCCGAGCATTCGCCCGGAATCGCGTTCGGCGGCCAGTTACCTGGCGGACAGCGGGCGATGAAGAACAAGGTGTCGAAGCGCCGGACGGCGTGGAATTTGGGAACCCAGCGGGCGAAGGGGGTGAGCGCGCCGGGATCGAGCGCCGCGCCCGCCTGGTCGAGCAAGTGTGCGAAATTCGCCCCCGCCGCGAGCGCGGCCTGCATTTCGAGGCAATGCTCGGGCCGCGGCGGTGCGGCGAGGCCGGCCGGGATCGCGGTCTCCTCGATCGTCTCGCGGATCGCGGCGACCGCGGCCGGATCGGCGCCGAGCGCTTCGCCGAGCCGCCGGTCGGCGTCGTCGATCCGGCCGCCGGGAAAGACCAAGGCGCCGGCGGCGAAGGCCATTCCCTCGGCCCGCTCGACCAGCAGCAGCTCCGGGGCATGGCCGGCACGCTCGCGGACGACGATCAGCGTCGCGGCGGGGATGGCGTCGTCGCTCATCCTCCCGGCCTAGGCGTCGCGGCCGCAAACCAAAAGGGCCGCCGGCACGGCCGGCAGCCCTTGTGGAGTCCGCCGCGGCGCGCGGCTACATGCCGGCGACGTTTTGCTCGTCGGCGTCCTTGGGATTGACCGTGCTGTCGGCGTTGGACGCTTCGTTTTCGAGATTCTGCGCCTGGTTTTCCAGGGCGTTGGCTTCCGCCGCCATGTTCGCGGCTTCGTTGGCGAGCGCGTTGAGGTCGGCCGCGGGCTGGTTGAGCTCCGCATTGTTGACTTGGTCCTGGTTTCCGCTGTTGCACGCCGCGACCAGCAGGGCCGGTGCGGTTGCGAGAAGGAAAGCAAGCTTTTTCATATTGTTAGGTTCCCCTCAAGAACGAAATCTACGCGTTCACATATCAGTATGCCGCGCCTTCGCGCTACCCCGATTTGTTGCGATTCGCGGGCGAAATCCCTATCTAAGCGGCGCCGGGCAACCGGCTATGTCGGTAGATGGTTAGGTGGAATAGGCATTTCGGACCCGGGGGGCAGTACCCCGGCGCCTCCACCACCAGCAGCGTTGCGGGTAGGAGTTTCCGCTGCTGCTGATGGGGGCGAAATAGGATCGACGAGTGCAATAAAGGCCTGATTGCCGACCGGATCGAGCCACCGTGACGGTTCATTCACACAAGTGCCAACGATAACGAGGCGCTCGCTATTGCTGCGTAACTGACGGCCTAACGGTCTGAAGTTACAAGGTTAAAGCGCGGTCGGACCCCACCGGGCAACAGAAGGGGATTCCAGCGGTTCGGGGAGCACCGGGCAACAGAAGCTCCCCACCTTCCTCCCGTCAGCATCGTGCGTTACCTTCGTGGCCGGGGGTACGTCATGCATCATTGGACCATCCGTCTGCTCGCACTCGCCGCGCCGGTGCTTCTCACCGGCTGCCTGTGGGGACCGGGCAAATTCCAGTCCGACCTGACGCTGCGTAAGGACAACAGCTTCGTCCTCGATTACCGCGGCGAGATCGTCATGCAGCTGCCGCCCGACGAGGCGAATGCGGATGCGTGGAAACCCGAATTCGCACGCTGCTACAAGGACGGCCGGATCGAGCCGCGCGCCGATATCTCCACCGACATGAGCGCATCGAAAGCGGATGTGCGCCCCTGCACGCCGGCGGAGCTAGCCAAAGCCAAGCGGGACTATGAGATGCAGATCGCGGGCGCCGCCGCCTCCAAGCGCAAGGAAAACGAGGAAATGGCGAAGGCGTTCGGGCTGCCAGGCCTCGACGATGCATCAAACCGCGCCTTCGCGGCCAAGCTGATGAAATATGCCGGCTGGCGGTCGGTCACCTACCGCGGCAAGGGCGCGTTCGACGTCGACTATCATTTCGAAGGCAGCGCGAAGCAGGACTTCCTGTTCCCGGCGCTCCCCGACAACGACCTGGTCATCCCGTTCATCGCCATTCGCCGGCGCGCCGACGGCTCGGTGCTGGTGACCGCTCCGGCGCTGACGGGTGGAGCGGGCCCCCTTGCCGCTCGGGCGGGATCGGCGGCTGCGGGAAAGATGAGCGGCAACGGGCCCGTGTCGCGCGCCGAGGGGCGCTTCACGGTGATCACCGACGGAGAGGTGCTGACCAACAACAGCGAGGACGGCGCCGCGCCGAATCCTGTCGGGCGTCAGGTCCGCTGGGACGTCGGTGCGGGGTCGACCAAGATCCCCGAAACGCTGATCCGGCTGCAATGATGTCTGTCGGCTAGTCGAACAGGCGGTTGCCTAACGCCACGGCTGTTGCCACGGTCGTTCGATCTTCAAGGGGGATATTTCCATGCGCCGTATGATTCTCGCCGCGCTGCTCGCCGCCAGTGCGTCCGCCGCCGTCGCCGCTCCGGTCCCGAAGGAGCAGCTGCTCGTCCCGCCAGCAGGCGCCGAGCATTTCGTGGTCGTGTCCGAAGCCGGCAAGCACGGCGACGAATGGCGCTGGACGCTGCCCGACGGGAGCCTCGCCTATCGGGAATCGATCCTGCTGCGCGGGCTGGTGTTCGAGCAGGACGAGGTGGTGAAGCTCGATTCGAGCGGCAAGCCGGTCAGCTTCACGGTCCGGGGCGTGACGCCTAGCGGTGATTCCGCCGAGACGTTCACGGTCGACCAGGCGACCGCGCGGTGGAAGACCACGGTCGATGAGGGCGAGGCGCCGGCGTCGAAGGGCGCTTACAATACGTTCGGCGGGACCTTCCTTGCCGGTGACGCGACGATCCCCCTGTTCCTCCGGGCAGGAGTCAAGGGGGTCGATCTGCTTCCGTCCGGTCACGGGACCCTGGAGCGCACGAGCACGACTATGAAGGTGAGCGGACCCAACGGCCCGCGGACGGCGCGGCTCTATTTCCTGAAGGGCATCGGCCAGTCGCCCGCGCCGGCCTGGCTGTTCGACGACGGCAAGCTGTTCGGCTTCGTCGGCTCGCTGGCGCTGATGCCGGAAGGGTATGAGGCCAACCTGAAGCCGATGATCGCGGCCCAGGAAGCGGCAATCGCGAAGCTGGCGCCGGCGACCGCCCGGAAATTCCTGACTCCGGCGGCGCGGCGGCCGATCCTGTTCCGCAACGTCAAGCTCTACGATGCCGACAACCAGCGGTTCGTCGCTGGGCAGAACGTCGCCGTGTCGAACGGCAAGATCGTCAGCGTCGGCACCGCGTTGCCCAAGCTTCCGGCGGGAGCCCGGGTGATCGACGGCGCCGGCAAGACCCTGGTGCCCGGCCTGTGGGACAGCCACATGCACGTCGGCGATGACTTCGGAGTGCTGAGCGAAATCGCGCTGGGCGTGACGTCGATCCGCAACCCCGGCGGAAGCATCGAGCTCGAAGTCTCGCAGCGCGACCGGCGCGACAGAGGCACGCTGCTCGCGCCCGAAGCCTTCAGCTCGGTGATCATCGACCAGAAGGGCCCGCTCGCGGCGCAGGGCAGCCTCGCGGTATCGAGCCTCGAGGAAACGCTGGCCGCGGTGCGCAAGGTCAAGGCGGCGAACCTGACGGCGGTCAAATTCTACACATCGATGAATCCCGCTTGGATCCCGCCGGCGGCGAAGCTCGCGCACGAACTCGGCCTCCACGTCCACGGCCACATTCCCGCGGGCATGCGCACGCTCGACGCCGTCAATGCTGGCTATGACGAGATCACCCACATCTATTTCGCGACGATGCAGGCGATGCCCGACGAGGTGGTCGCCAAGTCCAACACCACGCTTCGCATGACCGGCCCGGGCAAATATTTCAAGGACGTGGACTTCAACGCCGAGCCGACGCGCACGGTGATCAAGACGCTGGCGGACAGGCACATCACGGTGGATCCGACGCTGGTCGTGGTCGAGGGCGTGCTGACGTCCGAAGCCGGCAAGGTCTCGCCGGCCTACACCGCGTTCGTCGGGACTTTGCCGCCGGCCGTCGAGCGCGGCTTCAAGGCCGGGCCGATCCCGCTGCCCGAAGGCACCACCCGCGAGGACGCCAAGGCGAGCGTCAAGCATATGCTCGAATATGTCGCGGCGATGCGCAAGGCCGGCGTTCCGATCGTCGCCGGCACCGACGGCTTCGGCTTCGAGCTGGTGCGCGAGCTCGAGCTTTACGTCGCGGGCGGGATGACTCCCGCGGAAGCGCTGGCGACCGCGACCATCGACGCCGCGCGCAACGTCAAGGCGGACCAGCGCACCGGCTCGATCGCGGTCGGCAAGGAGGCCGACCTGCTGCTCGTCGACGGCGATCCCGAAGCGAACATCGGCGACCTCCGCCACGTCGACCAGGTCGTGCTCGACGGCGCGCTGCTCGACGGCGACGCGCTGCGCAAGGAAGCGGGATTCAGCGGCAAGCCGAAATAGATCCGCCCCGGAACGGGGAGGGACCATTCACCGAAGAGTGAATGGTGGAGGGGGCGGCGTACAGGTCTTCAAATCCCTCCGTCAGCGCTGCGCGCTGCCACCTCCCCGCGAGCGGGGGAGGATTTAGCGCTTTCTGAGCTCGTCCCTGATCTCAGTCAGCAGATCGACCTCGCTTGGTCCCGGTGCGTCCTCGGCGCGGCGCATCATCTTGCTCGCCCAGCGGACCAGCAGGAAGATGATGAATGCGAGGATGGCGAAGTTGATCACGACCGTGACGAACTCGCCCCAGCCGAGCACCGGCGCGCCCGCCGCCTTGAGCGCGGCGTAATCCTTCAGGCTGCCGTTATAGCCGTCGGGCACCGCGCCGAGCAGCACGAAATAACTCGAGAAATCGAGCCCGCCGAAGATCGCCCCGACGACCGGCATGATGATGTCCTCGGTGAGGCTGGTCGCGATCTTACCGAACGCCGCGCCGATGATCACCGCGACCGCGAGATCGAGCACGTTTCCCCTGGCGATGAACGCCCGGAATTCCCTGAGCATAAGCTGCCCCCTTTCTGACGTCGGGTTGGGCCAAAGCGTAGCGTATGCGCGCCAGATTGAAAGCTGCGACTGTGTTGCGCGATTAAGACAGCATTGAATCAGTACGGCCGCACATCTAATTAGCGCGCCGTTTCATTGGAGGGTCAGATGACCGCATTTCGCCGTTTCGGTTTGCTCGTTCCCTTGGTGGCGCTGAGCCTCAGCGGCTGCGGCCTCAACAGCGTTCCGACCGCGGAGGAGCAGGTCAACGCCCAATGGGCGAACCTGCAGGCCGATTATCAGCGCCGGGCCGACCTCATCCCCAACCTCGTCAATACGGTGAAGGGCTACGCCAAGCAGGAGAGCAGCGTCCTGATCGCGGTGACCCAGGCCCGCGCGGACGCCGGCCGGGTCCAGCTCAACGCGAGCGATCTCGACAATCCCGCGAAGGTCAAAGCATTCAACGACGCACAGGGCCGGTTGACCCAGGCGATCATCCCGCTGCAGCGGCTTCAGGAGGCCTACCCGGACCTCAAGTCCAACGCCAACTTCCTCGCGCTTCAGGACCAGCTCGAAGGCACCGAGAACCGCATCAACGCGTCGCGGCGCGATTATAATGAGGCCGTGCGCTCCTATAATACCCGCATCCGCACCTTCCCCGACGCGATTGGGGCGAAGATTTTCTACGGCGCCAAGCCGAAGGTCCCGTTCGAGGCGGCCGCTGCGGCGCAGACTGCGCCGTCGGTCGACTTCAACACCAACTGAGGTTGATGTGACCACATTTGCCGTCACCCCCGCGAAGGCGGGGGTCCCGCTGCCTTCAAGGGGTAGAAGGGGGATTCCCGCTTTCGCGGGAATGACGAGATATCTCGCTGCGCTCGCAATGACGGTGCTGCTGTTCTTGGCGGCGCCAGTCTGCGCCCAGACCTTCCCGCCCAGCAACGGCTCGCCCGTGGTCGACCAGGCCGGCATTCTCCGGCCCGAGCAGGTGATCGATCTCAAGTCGAAGTCCGAAGCGCTTTACGCCCAGACCGGACGCGCGTTCGCGGTCGCGACGGTCAAGAGCCTCGAGGGCTATCCGATCGAGGACTATTCATACCGGCTGCTGCGCTACTGGAAGCTCGGAAGCGCCAAGAACAACGACGGCGTCCTGCTGGTCGTCGCGCCGAATGAGCGAAAAGTCTGGATCACGACGGGCTACGGCGCTGGCGCGTACATGACCGACGCAATGTCAGGACTGATCGTACGCGAGACGATCCTGCCGCACTTCAAGCAGAGCCCGCCCGACTATGGCGGTGGGATAGAAGCGGGTGCCGACGCGATCATCAAGCAGATGTCCTTGCCTGCGGTCGAAGCGCAAAAGGGTGTGGCGGCCGCGGAGCATACTCAGCACGAGCGTCGACGTTCCAGTGGCGGCGCCTTGCCCGCTATCTTTTGGGCGATGATTATCGGGTTCGTGATCCTCTCTATGTTCCGCCGCGTCGGCGGGCGGCGCTATCGCAGGCGCAGCGGCGGGGTTAGTCCGTGGGTGGTTCTCTGGGGCCTCAATGAGCTGAGCCGAGCCTCGCGCCGAGGCGGAAGCTGGGGCGGCGGCAGCTGGGACGGAGGAGGCTCATCGTGGGGCGGCGGCGGTGGCTTCGGTGGCGGGGGCTTTGGCGGATTCGGCGGTGGATCAGGCGGCGGCGGCGGAGCAGGGGGAAGCTGGTGATACTGCAGCTAACCCAAGCCGATCACGACAAGGTCAGCGCCGCGATCGCTAGCGCGGAGGCCAAGTCGAACGGGGAAATCGTCGCCGTTGTGACGCCGCTCAGCGATTCCTACCATGACGCGGCGCTGCACTGGGCTTTGGTACCATTGTTCGCGGTGCTCGCCTGGGCTGCGTGGCGGCCGACGGCGCTCATATGGTGGTTCGACTTCCTCACCGGCGGTTGGGGAGTCGAGCCCACGCTTGGTCCACTCCTGACGTTGCTGATGATCTTCGCGGCGCTGAAGTTCACCGTCGCGCTGCTGATTCTCAAGTGGATGCCGCTGCGGCTGGCGCTGACGCCCGGCGCGACCAAGCATCGGCGAGTCCGCCGCCGAGCGGTCGCGATCTTCCGCGCCGCGGCCGAGCGCCGCACCGCCGGTCGCACGGGCATCCTGATCTATTTGTCGATGGGCGAGCGGCGCGCCGAGATCGTCGCCGACGAAGCGATCCTCAAGGTGACCGACGATGCGACCTGGGGGGAGGCTATGGCGGATCTTCTTGTGCACGTCCGGGACGGCCGCCCGGGCGACGGCATCGTCGCCGCGATCGAGCGCGTCGGCGCGGTCCTGGCCGAGCATTTCCCGCGCTCGCAGGCGGACACCAACGAAATCCCCGATAAATTGATCGAGCTATGAACCTCGACGACCTCCCGCCGCCCGCGACGATGTGCGAGGGCAAGTTCGTCCGGCTGCTGAAGCGCGGCAAATGGGAATATGCGAGCCGCGCCAACGACATCAAAGCGGTCGTCATCCTTGCCGAATATGAGGAAAAGATGATCCTGGTCGACCAGCCGCGAGTCGCGCCCAATTGCCGGTGCGTCGAGCTGCCCGCGGGACTGGTCGGGGACGAAGACCCTAATGCCACCGTCGAGGCGACCGCGATCAAGGAGCTCGAGGAGGAAACCGGTTTCACTGCCGAGCGGGTCGAGCGCCTCGGCGATTTCTATTCGTCGCCGGGAATGCTCGCCGAGGGCTTCACGCTGGTTCGCGCGCACGGCCTGAAGAAGATCGGCGAGGGGGGCGGCGACGACAACGAGGATATCGCCGTGCACCTCGTCGCCCGGGCCGACATCCCGAGCTTCCTCGAACGCAAGCGCTCCGAGGGGTTCGGGATCGACGTGAAGCTGCTGCTCTTTCTCGGCTACTGACCCAAGCGTCACCCGTTTCAGGGTCCATTCCTAACGCCGCGCCGTCCTTCACCGGGGATGGATGCTGAAACAAGTTCAGCATGACGTGGTTGATTGGGCATGACCCGTCTCGTCCATCTCTCCGATCTTCACTTCGGAGCGCACGACGACCGCCTCGTCGCCGCCGTCGAACAGGCGGCCGACGAGCTGAAGCCCGACCTCGTCGTCATCAGCGGCGATTTCACCCAGCGCGCGCGCACCGAGCAATTCCGCGACGCGTGCGAGTTTCTCGGCCGGCTGCGCGACCGCGGCCACGACGTGCTCGGGGTGCCCGGCAACCATGACGTGCCGCTGTACGACGTGCTGCGCCGCTTCCTGTCCCCACTCGCCCGCTATCGCCGGTTCATCGACGACAGCCTGTGTCCGTTCGTCGAGCTTCCGGGCGTCGCGGTGCTCGGCATCAACACCGCGCGCTCGCTGACGTTCAAGGACGGCCGCATCAACCGCGACCAGGTCGATTTCATCCGCGAGACTTTCGCCCGCACGCCATCCGCGGCGGTGCGGATCCTCGTCACCCACCATCCCCTGCTCGCACTGAAGGTCGGCGAGCAGGTCGAGCGCGCCGTCGGCCGGCAGGAGATGGCGCTCGACGCGGTCGAGGAGTCCGGCGTCGACATGCTGCTCGCCGGCCATGCGCACCATGCCTCGAGCCAGGACGCGGGCGATCTCGTCACCCGCGCCGGCGGAATACTCATCGTCCAGGCCGGCACCGCGACTTCGACCCGCGTGCGCGAGCAGGAGCAGAGTTTCAACACGATCGACATCGCCCGCGAGGAGCAGGTGACGATCACCGTGAACGCATGGACCGGGTCGAGCTTCGAGCCGGCCGACGCCCGCCGCTACGAATGGCACGAGGGCCGCTGGGTCCGGCAGAAGGTACCCGAACCGGCCCACTGAGCTTGTCGGCGGCGGGCTCCCCCGCCTAGACGCGAGGCATGGCGCTTCCCGACGGCCTCGATCTCGACGATTTCATCCGCCGGACGCTGGCCGAGGACCTCGGCAGCGGCGGCGACGTCACGTCCATGGCGACCATTGCCGAGGACGCGCGATTCAGCGCGGAGATGCACGCGCGGCAGCACATCGTCGTCGCGGGCCTCGAGATTGCGGCAGCGTTCTTCCGGTCAGTCGATGACGGAGTGAAGGTCGACCTACGGGTGCCGGATGGCGACAAGGTCGAGGCCGGCTCCACGCTGATGCGGCTCGAAGGCCGGGTCCGCTCGATGCTGACCGCGGAGCGCTCCGCCCTGAACACGCTGCAGCACCTGTCGGGCATCGCGACCCTGACGCGCACTTACGTCGATGCGATCGCCGGCACGGGCGCGACCCTGCTCGACACGCGTAAGACGATCCCCGGTCTGCGGCTCCTCGAGAAATATGCCGCGCGGATGGGCGGCGCTCACAACCACCGCATGCGGCTCGACGACGGCGTGCTGATCAAGGACAATCACGTCGCGGTGTGTGGCGGGGTCGCTGAGGCGGTGCGGCGGGCGAAAGCGGCGAACACCGGATTGCAGGTTCAGGTCGAGGTCGACCGGATCGACCAGATCGAGCCGGCGCTGGCGGCCGGCGCCGATCGCCTCCTGCTCGACAACATGGATCCCGCGATGCTGCGCGAGGCAGTGAGCCTGGTCTCCGGGCGGGTGCCGCTCGAGGCGTCGGGCGGGGTGACGCTGGAAACCATCCGGTTCATCGCGGAGACGGGAGTCGACTTTATTTCGGTCGGGCGGATCACCCAGTCGGCGCCGGCGGTCGATATCGGCCTCGATTATTCGCTGAAAGACTGACTCATCGGGAGCTAGGTCGCCGGCCACCAAGCGATCGCCAGCGGCGCCTGCTGACACGCTGCCAATTTCCTTCGCTTCCGCGGCTTTCCGCCTTATATGGCGGCTGCAGGCGCAGGCGCGCCGGGGAGAGTGGATTTGTTCAAGGGGCTCAAGCCCATAGTCTACGGCGGGCGCGAGGTGTGGCCGCTGATCGAGGGCGGCAAAGGCGTCTCCGCGACCAACCACGCGAGCTCCGGAGCCTGGGCTGCCGCCGGCGGCATCGGCACGGTCAGCGCGGTCAACGCCGACAGCTACGACGCCGAGGGCCGGATCATCCCCCAGGTCTATGAGGCGCTGACCCGCCGCGACCGCCACGAGGAATTGATCAAGTACGCGATCGACGGCGCGGTTGCTCAGGTCCAGCGGGCCTACGACATTGCCTCGGGCAAGGGCGCGATCAACATCAACGTCTTGTGGGAGATGGGCGGCGCGCAGCGAGTGCTGCACGGCGTCCTCGAGCGAACCAAGGGGCTGGTGACCGGAGTCACCTGCGGCGCCGGAATGCCGTACAAGCTGAGCGAGATCGCCGCGTCCTACGGGGTCAATTACCTGCCGATCATCAGTTCGGCCCGGGCGTTCAGCGCGCTGTGGAAGCGCGCCTACCACAAGGCCGCCGAATGGCTCGCCGCGGTGGTTTACGAAGACCCGTGGCTGGCTGGCGGGCACAATGGCCTGAGCAACGCCGAGGACCCGCGCAAGCCGCAGGATCCCTATCCGCGCGTCGCCGCGTTGCGCCAGACGATGCGCGAGAACGGCATCGCCGACAGCGTCCCGATCGTCATGGCCGGCGGCGTGTGGCGGCTCGACGAATGGGATCATTGGATCGACAATCCCGAGCTCGGCCAGATCGTCTTCCAGTTCGGAACGCGGCCGCTGCTGACCCAGGAAAGCCCGATCCCCCCCGAGTGGAAGTCGCGGCTGATGACGCTCGAGGAGGGCGACATCCTGCTCCACCGTTTTTCGCCGACCGGCTTCTATTCATCCGCGGTGCGCAACCCATTCCTGCGCAACCTCGAAGCGCGCAGCGAGCGCCAAATCGCCTACACCAAGGAATCGATCGGCGATCACCATTTCGAGCTCGACGTGGGCATCGGCACCAAGAAGCATTACTGGGTGACCAAGGGCGACCTCCAGCATGCGCGCGAATGGTATGCGCAGGGGTTCACCAATGCGATGAAGTCGCCCGACGACACATTGATCTTCGTCACGCCGGAGGAAGAGAAGCGGATCCGCAAGGACCAGGCCGAGTGCATGGGGTGCCTGTCGCAGTGCGCTTTCTCGTCGTGGGCGGACAATGAGAAGAATTCCACCGGCCGCCTCGCCGACCCGCGCAGCTTCTGCATCCAGAAGACGCTTCAGGACATCGCCCACGGCGCTCCGGTCGAGCAGAATCTGATGTTCGCCGGCCACGCCGCTTTCCGGTTCAAGAGCGATCCTTTTTATTCGAACGGTTTCATCCCGACCGTGAAGCAGCTGGTCGACCGAATCCTCACGGGGGCTTAGTGCGAAGATTCGTCATCCCCGCGCAAGCGGGGGTCCAGGGAAAGAAGAAGAACTGGGTTCCCGCTTTCGCGGGAATGACGATGGTGTTGCTGTCCGCGCCTGCCGCCGCGCAGGACAAGCAGCCGCCCTACTGGGCGTCGATCGCCAGCGGGCAGGCGATGACCCGCACCGGTCCTGGCAAGAATTATCCCGGCGTGTGGCTCTACCAGCGGCGCGATCTGCCGGTGCGCGTGGTCAAGAAATACGAGACGTGGCGGCTAATCCAGGATCCGGACGGAGCGCAGGGCTGGATGCTGGTCACTCTGCTCAGCGACCGCCGGACCGCGATCGTCCGCCCGGGCGAGCCGCGGCAGATCCGGCTGAAGCCCGATGACGGTGCGAAGGTGCGTTATTTGGCTGAGCCGGGC
Source organism: Sphingomicrobium sp. (assembly GCA_045811385.1). GTDB lineage: Bacteria > Pseudomonadota > Alphaproteobacteria > Sphingomonadales > Sphingomonadaceae > Sphingomicrobium. The sequence continues at coordinate 19,561 of JBJMUB010000078.1, forward strand.
GTAGTCGGACGAATCGACCATTGTGCCAACGGCTGGTGCCGGATCGCGATCGGCAAGCGCGACGGCTATATCCATGCGGTCGACCTGTGGGGCGTCGGTCAGAATGAGGTGGTGGATTAGGTGCCGTCGTCACCCCGGCCTTGAGCCGGCGTCCACCTGCCTTTACGCCGGCGCGAGAAAAGTGGATCCCGGGTCAAGCGCGGGATGACGGTTCAAGGGGGGACAGGCAATGAAATGCGCACTGGCAATCGCAACCGGACTTCTCGCCATCGTCGCCAGCCCCGCCGACGCCGGTCCACCCAGACCCGCGGTCGAGCATCTCGGTCGGCCCAACCTGACCGGCCAGGCGCTGCCCTTCTCCGACGCCGTCCGCGTCGGCGACACGCTTTATCTCTCGGGCCAGCTGGGCGTCGGGCCGGACGGCAAGCTGCCGGACGGAATTCCGGCGCAGACCAGGCAGGCGCTCGACAATGTCGGAGCGATCCTCAAGCGCGCCGGCCTGACCCACGCCGACGTGTTCCACTGCACGGCGATGCTCGCCGACATGAAGGACTGGCCGGCGATGAACGCCGTCTATGTGACCTATTTCCCCGAAGGAAAGCGCCCCGCCCGAAGCGCGTTCGGAGCGAACGGCCTCGCGCTGGGGGCGCTGATCGAGCTGGAGTGCCAGGCATATGCGGGGAAGAAATAGGACCGGTTTGCACTGTGATTGTCAGAAACGAACGCTGCCCTTAGACTTCCAAGCGAGGGGAGTTCATGGCGTCGAAGAAGTGCCCGCAGTGCGCGGAAAAGGTGCAAGCTGCCGCAAAGGTTTGTCGCTTTTGCGGGTTCAAGTTTCCCGAACCGACAAAGCCAATTGCGAGTGATCAAGCCGCCGGCGCCGGATGCGCTCTGATATTGATCTTAGTGCTCGGCATAGCTTTGGTCAGGGGTTGTTCTGGAACAGGTCCTAACAGCACTAGCAATGAACCCAGTTCCAGCGAACCCGACCCTTTCATGGTCAAAGTCGGTGGGGAGGGAAGCGTCAGAGCTAACCTAAAGGATCCCGACTCGGCAGATTTCCGGTCGGAGTTTGTTTCCAAACTCAGCAATGGCGCTCTCGTGCTATGTGGCGAGGTGAACGCCAAGAATAGCTTTGGCGGATTCACGGGATTCAAACGCTTCATCGCCGGTGCAAATGCAAGCGCACCGGTCCTTGTTGAAGACGAGAGTACCGGCTTGGGTGAGGAAATGGACCGCACCCTCTTTCCCAAGATGTACGCCGAATTCTGCAACAATCCGGTGAAACAGTTTTAGTCAGCGGCTGCTGGCACTGGCCAGTGCCTAGACCAGCTCCACCGCCACTGCGGTCGCTTCGCCACCGCCGATGCACAGGCTCGCGACTCCGCGCTTGCCGCCGGTCTGCTTGAGCGCGTTGATCAGGGTGACGAGGATGCGCGTTCCGCTGGCGCCGATCGGGTGGCCGAGCGCGGTCGCACCGCCGTGGACGTTGATCTTCTCGTGCGGGATGCCGAGGTCCTTCATCGCGAACATCGCGACGCAGGCGAACGCCTCGTTGACCTCCCACAGGTCGACCTCGGCGGCCTTCCAGCCAGCCTTGGCTAGCACCTTCTCGATCGCTCCGATCGGGGCGACGGTGAACTGCGCCGGCTCCTGCGCGTGAGCGGCGGTGGCGACGATCCGCGCGACCGGCTTCAGGCCCTTTTCATTGGCCTTCGACTCGCTGGTCAGGACGACGGCGGCGGCGCCGTCGGAAATCGAGGATGAGGTCGCCGCGGTGATGGTGCCTTCCTTGGCGAAGGCTGGCTTCAATTGCGGGATTTTGTCGGGGCGACCGCGGCCGGGCGCTTCGTCGGTGTCGACCTGGGTCTCGCCGGCGCGGCTCTTGATCGTCACCGGCACGATTTCATCCTTGAACCCGCCGTTGTCGATCGCGTCCTTCGCGCGGCGCAGGCTCTCAATCGCATAATCGTCCATTTGCTGACGCGTCAGCTGATATTCGTCGGCGGTGCACTGGGCGAAGCTGCCCATCGCCCGGCCTTCCTCATAGGCATCCTCGAGCCCGTCGAGGAACATATGGTCGTAGGCGGTGTCGTGTCCGATCCGAGCGCCCGAACGATGCTTCTTGAGCAGGTACGGCGCGTTGGTCATCGACTCCATGCCGCCGGCGACGATCATGTCGGCGTTGCCGGTGCGGATCGCCTCGTCGCCCATGATCACCGTCTGCATGCCCGAGCCGCAGACCTTGTTGACGGTCGTCGCCTGGACCGACTTGGGCAGGCCCGCCTTGATCGCCGCCTGGCGCGCCGGCGCCTGGCCGAGGCCGGCGGGAAGAACGCAGCCCATGTAGATGCGGTCGATGTCCTCGCCGGAGACTCCCGCACGCTCGACCGCCGCCCTGACCGCGGTCGCTCCAAGGTCGGTGGCCGAGGCGTCGGCAAGCGCGCCTTGCATCGAACCCATTGGTGTCCGAGCGATCGACAGAATGACAGTGGGGTCTTCAGCAATGGTGGCCATGGGGTGCTCCGGAGTCGGAATGTTGCAGCGCACATAAGACCGCGCGCCCCGCAGTTCAAACCATGAGGCGGCACTGGTCGAATTCTTCGTTGACGCGGTGGGCCAGCCGTCCATTGTAAGTACGTCACGAGCCTGAGGGGGAAGCCTGATGAAGCTTGGTACTTCGCGCCTCGCACTACTCGCTGCCGCCGCCACGTTCGGCGTGTCGGTCGCGGCCGCCCAGACCGCCACACCGCCAGCGCCCCCGCCGTTCGCCAATCCGCCGTGGAAGAACCTCAAGGTCTTCCCACAGACGATCAGCCGCGCGGATCTGCTGTCGAACATGAAGCTGTTCTCGCAGTCGCTCGGGGTGCGCTGTACCTTCTGCCACGTTGGCGAGGAGGGCAAGCCGCTGTCGACCTTCGACTTCGCGTCGGACGTCAAGGCCAAGAAGCTGCGCGCCCGCGAGATGCTGCGGATGGCGCATCGCATCAATACCGAGGACTTCGACGGCCAGATGAAGGTGACCTGCTTCACCTGCCATCGCGGCTCGACCAAGCCGCTGACCGCGCCGCCGCTGGGAGCACCGAACACGGTCCCGCCGCCGCCCGCAGCCAAGGCGCCGGAGCGCGGAGCTTCCCAATAAGCGGCTGTTCCTGCTAGCGGCCCCGCCGAGCAGGAGACTTTCGAAAATGTCCGATACCGGCCTCGACTTCGGCCTCGGCGAGATGGCCGACACGATCCGCGAGACGACCGAGCGCTTCGCCCGCGAGAAGATCGCGCCGATCGCCGCCGAGATCGATGAGACCGATGAATTCCCGCGGCAGCTATGGCCGCAGATGGGCGAGCTCGGGCTTCACGGCATCACCGTCGAGGAGGAATGGGGCGGGCTCGGGCTCGGCTATCTCGAGCATGTCGTCGCTCAGGAAGAAGTGGCGCGGGCGTCGGGCTCGGTGGGCCTCAGCTACGGCGCGCATTCGAACCTGTGCATCAACCAGATCCGCCGCTGGGCCAATCCGGAGCAGAAGAAGCAGTTCCTGCCTAAGCTGATCAGCGGCGAGCATGTCGGCGCGCTGGCGATGAGCGAGGCGGGCGCGGGCAGCGACGTCGTCGGAATGAAGCTGAAGGCGGAAAAGAGCGGCAACGGTTACCGCCTCAACGGGACCAAATTCTGGATCACCAACGGTTCGGTCGCGGACACGCTGGTGGTCTACGCCAAGACCGAACCCGAGGCCGGCAGCCGTGGCATCACCGCCTTCATCATCGACAAGGAAATGACCGGCTTTTCGGTCGGCCAGAAGGTCGACAAGCTCGGCATCCGCGGCAGTCCGACCGCCGAACTGGTGTTCGAGGATTGCTTCGTCCCGCCCGAGAACATCCTCGGCGAGGAGAACAAGGGCGTCGCGGTGCTGATGAGCGGGCTCGATTACGAGCGCACCATCCTCGCCGGGATGCAGATCGGGATCATGCAGGCGTGCATGGACACGGTCATTCCCTACGTCCGCGACCGCAAGCAGTTCGGCCAGCCGATCGGCAGCTTCCAGCTGATGCAGGCCAAGATCGCCGACATGTATGTCGCGCTGAACTCGGCCCGCGCCTACGTCTACCAGGTCGCCAAGGCGTGCGACGCGGGCAAGACGACGCGGCACGACGCTGCGGGCGCGATCCTCCTCGCGTCGGAAAATGCGGTGCGCGTCGCCAACGAGGCGGTTCAGGCGCTCGGCGGCGCCGGCTACACCAAGGACTGGCCGGTCGAGCGCTATTATCGCGACGCCAAGCTGCTCGATATCGGCGCCGGCACCAACGAGATCCGCCGGATGCTGATCGGCCGGGAGCTGATCGGGACCTAGAGCAGCAGCTGGCCGGCGCCCCAGCCGATCAGCGCGACTCCCGTGACGTGGGCAATCGTCCGCCCGTACGGAAGCAGCTTTTCAGCCGCGATCAGCAGCGTGAGCGCGGCAACCCAGAGCAAATTCATGACGCCGCCGACGAACAGCAGCGTCATCAGCAGCCAGCAGCAGCCGACGCAATAAGCGCCGTGCAGCAGGCCGAGCCGCAAGGCGCCGGCGACTCCCGGGCGGTAATGGCGGGACAGAAATTGGGCGGGCGAGCGGCAGCGGCCGAGGCACGCGTCCTTGACGGGCGACAGCTGATAAAGCCCGACCGCGATCATCACCACCGCCGCCGATATCCGACCATGCAGCGTCAGGCTCATGTCCGAAACCACGGCCGCCCGCTCGAGCGCGAGCTGGAGCGCCGCAGCCACTGCCGCGAACGCGACCCAGCACAGCAGATAACCGCTCACGAACGCCATCGTCGGCGGACGCGCGTTGGGATCAGCGGAACGGTGGACTCGGGCGTAGAGCAGAACCGTCGGCGCCGCGCTCGGGGTCATCATCGCGACCATCATCGCCGCCCACATCAGCGCCACCACCGCGAAGCCCGGGCTCATCGAACCCATACCGACGCCGCGCAACAGCCATGCCCAGCCGAGCCCGGCGAGGGCGAAGAGACTGGTAAGAGTGATTGCGCCGCTCCGTTTGAGCAGCGGCTCGGCGCTCGCGCTCAGGTTCGCACAACCCCGTGCGATGATAGGTGCAGATTGGCGAACTGGCCGTACTTGCTGTCGATTTCGAGTTTCATCGGCCCGCCGGTCGTTCGGCTCGACGCGCTGCCGATGTCCGCGACCTCATATTCGAAGCCGTCCGGAAGCACGATCTGTGCGCGCGATTCCGCACCGCTCACTTTGTTGCGGATCGGCTGGCCAGTCATATCGACATAGCCCGGCACCGAGAAGCGGCCGCGCCGGCCCTCGACGTCGACCTCGAAGTCGATCGCGGTGAACACCGGCTCGTGCATCTTGGTGACCGTCGACGCGTAGACGGCGAACATCGTGGCGAACGGGTCGGTGTCCTGTCCGGTCATGATCTTGAGCAGCGCTTCGCGCTGAGCCTCGTCGGCACGCTCGTCGACGAAGGCCAGAGCCTCGCCATTGCCTTCATGGATCGCCCCGGGCCATTTGAAGATGGCGCCGATCTTCAGCCCGTCGAGGCGCGTTTCGCCGTGATGCCCTTCGTCGATCTGGATTCCGGCCACGGCATAGCAATGGCCCTTGTCCGGAAGCGCATTGAACTGGCAGTTGCAGCCATATTCGCAGGTGCAGTTGACGAGCTCGCGCCCTTTGAATTCCCAGTAGGCCATGAGTCGACCTCCGCCGTTCGGAAGCGAGCCCCATAGCAGTGAGAGCCTCAATTGTGCAGTGGCGTTAACCCCAGATCTTCACGCGCTGGTCGGGCGCCAAATAGAGCTTTTGGCCCGGCTTGACGTTGAACGCCGGATACCACGCGTCGAGGTTGCGCACGGTCAGCGCGCGGAATTGCTCGGGCGCGTGGCCGTTGGTGAGCACGATCTGGCGAAGAGTCTCGGGCCTCGACTTGACCGCCCACGCCTGCGCGTAAGCGATGAAGAAGCGCTGGTCGCCGGTCAGCCCGTCGATCACGGGCGGTTCCTTGCCGTTAAGCGACTCGCGGTAGGCGTCGTAGGTCGCGGCGAGGCCGGCGACGTCGGCGATATTCTCGCTCAGCGTCAGCTTGCCGTTGACGTGGAGCCCGGGCAGCGCCTCATAGGCGTCGAACTGCTTCGCCAGCGCGTCCGCCGCTGCCTGGAACCTCTTGAAGTCCGCCGGAGTCCACCAGTTCCTGAGTGTCCCGTTGGCATCGAACAGGGCGCCGCCATTGTCGAAGCTGTGGCTGATCTCATGCCCGATGGTCGAGCCGATCGCGCCATAGTTGAACGCCGCGTCCGCCTTCGGGTCGTAGAACGGCTTGACGAGGATCGCGGCGGGGAAGTTCAGCGCGTTCTGGACCGGCAGGTTGACCGCGTTGACCAGCTGCGGCGGCATCCACCATTCGCGGCGGTCCATCGGCTTGCCGATCTTGGCGATCTGGTGACGATATTCGGCGAGCCCGGCGTTGGTCAGGTTGGCATAGGCGTTGTCCGGAGTGATCTGCAGGCCGGAATAGTCGCGCCAGGTGTCGGGGTAGCCGACTCCGACGACGATATTCTCGACCTTCTTCAGCGCTTCCTGCTTGGTCGACGGGGCCATCCAGCCGATCGCCTGGACGCGCCTGGCGAAGGCGGCCTTGATGTTGTCGACCATGCCCTGGATCTGCTGCTTGGACGAGGCCGGGAAATATTTGTCGACATAGGCCTTGCCGACTGCGTCCTGAAGCGCGTTACTGGTCGCGTTGAGGGCGAGGATGTCGCGCGGGCGCTGCTGCGGAGTGCCTGCGAGAGTCGTCCCGTAGAAGGCGAAGCTGGCGTCGCGGAACGGCTTGGGCAACACGGCCGCATGCTGGTTGAGCGTGTGGAACGCGAGCCAGTCCTTCCAGGTCTGCAGCGGCTCCCCGGCGACCAGCGCCGACAGCTTGGGAATCGACGCGAAATGGTAAGCGTCGAACTTCTGCACCCGGCCGAGCTGCGCGGAATCGAGCAATGCGCCCCAGTCGAGGCCCGGCGCCTTCTGTTCGAGCTGCTGGCGAGTCCAGACCTGCGCGCCGGTGCCGAAATCCTCGCTCTGTTCGCGCGGTTCGTGCGCCTCGGCGATCTTGGTCTCCAGATCCATGATCCGCCCCGCGGCGCCGGCGGCATCGGGATAATTGGCGGCTTGAAGGATCGTCTGGACGTAGGCGCGATATTTGTTGCGCGTCTCGGTCATTTTCGGGTCGCCGCCGAGATAATATTGCGCGTCCGGGAGCCCCAACCCGCCCTGCATCAGATAGGGCAATTGCTCGCCCGGAGTGGCGAGGCCCTGGCTGACGAAGATGCCGAACAGATTCTCGGTGTGGTAATTGGTCGCGTTGAGCGGGTCGGTATCGGCGCGGAGAGTCTTGCCGATTGCGCTTGCCAGGGCACGCTTGTCGGCGATGCCGTTGATCGCGTCGAGGTCCGCCTTGGCCGGAGCTAGGCCGGCGCGGTCGACCGCGTCCGTGTTGAGGTAGGCGTTGTAGTAATTGGCGATCAGCGCGTCGTTGCCGCTGGTCGGCTTGGCCTTGAGGATCGAATCGAACAGCTCGCGGCTGTTCTTTTCGCGGTCCTGGTCGGCGAGCCAGAAGCCGCCGATCCGCGACCGGTCCGGCGGAATCTCCGTATTCTTGACCCAGTTTCCGTCGGCATAGCCGAAGAAGTCGTCCCCGGGCACGATCGACTTGTCCATCCAGGATGTGTTGATGCCGATCTCGGTGCCCGGCTTGACCTCGGGGTTGTTGCCGGTCTGCGTGTTGCAGGCGGCGAGTGCGAGCGCGGGCATGACGAACCAGAGGGACGAACGCATCATCAAAGGACCTTTCCGGGCGACTGCTTTGCCAACGCCTGCAGCAGCGGCTAGGCGAGCGGCAGGATTTTTCGACCAACGGGCACTACAACACCCATGAGCGCACCGCGGATCGACAGTAAAATCGCGACCGACAGCGAAGAGTTCCGCGCGCGTTCCGATCACAATCGCGCGCTCGCCGGGAAATTGCGCGCCGATGTCGCGGAAGCGGCCAAGGGCGGGCCGGACAAGCACCGCCAGCGCCATGTCGAGCGCGGCAAATTGCTGCCGCGCGACCGCGTCGAGCGGCTGCTCGATCCGGGCTCGCCGTTCCTCGAGATCGGGCAGCTCGCGGCGTGCGACATGTACGAGGGCGAAGTGCCCGGCGCGGGGATCATCGCCGGCATCGGGCGTGTCTCCGGCCGGCAGGTGATGATCGTCTGCAACGACGCGACGGTGAAGGGCGGCACTTACTATCCGCTGACGGTCAAGAAGCACCTTCGCGCGCAGGAGATCGCCGAGCAGAACCGGCTGCCGTGCGTCTATCTGGTCGACAGCGGCGGCGCGAACCTGCCGCACCAGGCCGAAGTATTTCCCGACCGGGACCATTTCGGCCGGATCTTCTTCAACCAGGCGCAGATGAGCTCGAAGGGCATAGCCCAGATCGCCTGCGTGATGGGAAGCTGCACGGCCGGGGGCGCCTACGTGCCGGCGATGAGCGACGAGAGCGTCATCGTCCGCAACCAAGGTACGATCTTCCTCGGCGGACCGCCGCTGGTGAAGGCGGCGACGGGCGAGGAGATCAGCGCCGAGGACCTCGGCGGCGGCGACCTGCACGCGCGCAAGAGCGGAGTCGTCGACCATCTGGCCGAGAATG
>JBJMUB010000079.1:0-16147 GCA_045811385.1 Sphingomicrobium sp.
ATAGCGGCGGTTGCCGGCGCGCTGCATCGGCCTCAGCTGTGGAAAGCGCGTCTCCCAGTAACGCAGGATGTGCTGCGCGACTCCGAGCTCCTGCGACAATTCGCCGATTGTCAGTAAGGCGCCGGGGTCCTTTTGGCCGGCCGTCGCCAACCTTAGCCCTTCGCGATCCGGTCGCGCATGATCTGGCTCGCGCGGAAGGTCATCACCCGGCGCGGCGCGATCGGCACTTCGATGCCGGTCTTCGGGTTGCGGCCGACCCGCTGGCCCTTGTCGCGCAGGATGAAGGTGCCAAAGCCGGAAATCTTGACGTTCGCACCCTCCGAAAGCGCGTGGCACATATGGTGCAGCACCCGCTCGACGACGCTCGCCGATTCGGCGCGTGACAGGCCGAGACGGCGATGCACGACGTCGGCTAGGTCGGCGCGCGTCAGGGTCGCACCTTCTGTATCGTTCGTGACCCGCGCGATCCCCAGATCGGCCATCTTATTCTCCCCGCCTGGTTCGGCGTGCCCCCGCCGTGATTACGTGAACGTAATGGAATTTTCGCCCATCGGCAATTCAGCTTCTCGCCGGATATTCCAAATTTTTCAATACCTGAGCGCTGCCGCGCCCCATGTAAAGCCACCGCCCATCGCTTCCAGCACGACGATGTCCCCGCGCTTGATCCGGCCGTCGCGAATCGCGGTGTCGAACGCCAGCGGAACGGACGCCGCCGACGTGTTGGCATGCTCGCCCACGGTGACCACGATCTTCTCCGCCGGAAGGCCGAGCTTCTTTGCGGTGGCGTCGAGGATTCTTTGGTTCGCCTGGTGCGGGACGACCCAGTCGACGTCGGCCGACGTCAGCCCCGCGGCCTCGAGCACCTCGTTCAGCACTTCGGCGAGGTTGACGACCGCGTGGCGGAACACCTCTCGGCCCTTCATCCTGAGCTTGCCGACGGTGCCGGTGGTCGACGGCCCGCCGTCGACGAACAGCAAATCGTTATGGCGCCCGTCGGCGTGAAGCCGGGTGGCGAGGATTCCGCCCGTGGTTTCCTCCGCGCCGAGCACCAGCGCACCGGCGCCGTCGCCGAACAAGACGCAGGTCCCGCGGTCCTCCCAGTCGAGGATTCGGCTGAAGGTCTCCGCACCGATCACCAGCGCCTTTTTCGCATTGCCGCCGCGAAGCATCGAATCGGCGACGCTCAATGCATAGAGGAAGCCGGTGCACACGGCGTGCACGTCGAATGCGATGCAGTCGTTGATCCCGAGCTCGGCCTGGACCTTGGTCGCCGACGACGGGAACGTCTGGTCCGGAGTCGCCGTGGCGAGGACGATGAGATCGATCTCGGTTGCGCCGACCCCGGCATGGTGGAGCGCCCGGCGCGCCGCTCCTGCAGCGAGGCTCGCGGTGGTCTCACCGTCGCCGGCGATATAGCGGCTACGGATCCCGGTCCGCTCGACGATCCACGCGTCTGTCGTATCGACGGTCGCGGCCAGCTCGTCGTTGGTGACTCGCCGTTTGGGCAGCGCCGAGCCGGCGCCGAGGACGACCGAGCGCAGGCTCATTGCGCCGCCTCGTTGGCGAACGCGTGGGCGCGGAAGTCGTCGAGATCCTCGCCGATCTTCCGGGTGATGTCGTTGCGGACCATGCTCGCCGCGACGCCGATAGCGTTGGCGACGCCCTTGGGATTGGCGCCGCCGTGGCTCTTCACCACGAGCCCGTTGAGGCCGAGGAAAACCGCGCCGTTATGATTGTTCGGATCGAGGTGGACCTTCAGCAAATTCAAAGCGGGCCGCGACAGCGCGAATCCGGCCTTGGACCGAAGCGAGCTGGTGAAGGCGCGGCGCAGCAGGTCGGTGACGAAGCGCGCCGTGCCCTCGGCGGTCTTGAGCGCGATGTTGCCGGAGAAGCCGTCGGTCACGACTACGTCGACGTTGCCGCGGGACAATTGGTCTCCCTCGGTGAAGCCGTCGAACTTCAGCGGCAGATAGTCCGCTTCGCGCAACAGGCCGGCGGCTTCCTTGAGCTCGTCGGTGCCCTTGAGCTCCTCGGTGCCGATGTTGAGCAGCTTCACCCGCGGCTGGGAAATTCCAAGCACGGTCCGAGCGTAGGCCGCGCCCATGACGGAGAACTGAACCAGGTTCTGAGCGTCGCACTCGGTGTTGGCGCCGAGATCGAGCATGATCACGTCATTCGCGCCCAGCGTCGGCAGCAGCGCCGCGAGCGCCGGCCGGTCGATTCCGGGCATGGTTCGAAGCGCGAGCTTGGACATGGCCATCATCGCGCCGGTATTGCCGCCCGAGACCGCGGCGTCGGCCTTGGCCTCCTTCACCGCGTTGATCGCCATCCCCATCGAAGTGGTGCGGGCGCGGCGGATCGCCTGGCTCGGCTTTTCGCTCGGCTGGATGGCGTCGGCCGAATGGACGACGGTCACGACCTTGCGCAGGCTGGCATGGCGGTCGAGCTCCGCGGCGATCAGCCGTTCGTCGCCATAGACGGCGAACTGAAGCTCCGGGTCGCGCTTGATCGCTCGGGCCGCGCCGGCGATCATCGCCGCCGGGCCGCTGTCGCCGCCCATGGCGTCGATCGCGATTCTTGGGGCCCCCATCATCCGAGGCCGCTTAGCGCTTATGCCTCGGGCGAGCTAATCTCGCGGCCGTTATAATGGCCGCAAGCCTGGCACAGGTTGTGCGGCAGCTTCAGCTCGCCGCAATTCGGGCATTCCTGGAACGTCGGCGGGGTCAGCGCATGGTGGCTGCGGCGCATGTTCCGCTTGGACGGCGAAGTTTTTCTCTTGGGGACAGCCATTGCGGCACCTTTAAACAGCAATAAAAATTGCGACGATCTGCGCCTTGTCTCAGCGGGATAGCCCGCCGCGGCGTCCGGATCGTCGCGAACCCGCGCCCCTATAGCGATTGGAGCCGCAGTTGCAAGGCCGGGCGGCCAGTGCGACCAAGGAGCATGACGCCGGTTCCGATCACACTCCTTACCGCTGCCGCCGCGGTGGCGATCAACATCTGGCTCGGCGCGCGGGTCGTCCGCAGCCGCCGCGACCATGGCGTCAAGATCGGCGACGGCGGCAACGAGGCGGTGCTTCGACGCATGCGGGCGCAGGCCAATTTCCTCGAGAATATGACCCTCTTCCTGTTTCTGCTCGGCGCGCTGGAACTGTCGGGCGCCAACCGAGCGGCCCTCGGCGTAATCGCCGCCGCATTCATGGTCGCTCGGGTCGCTCATGGCATCGGGATGGACGGCCCGCAGCTGTTTCGGTGGCGGATGGTCGGCATGATGACAACCGTCGCTGGTTTGGTTGCTTTCGCGATCTGGGCGATTGTGTGCGCTGGCGGAGCGTTCCTAGGCGGCTAGCGCGGCGTCGCTGACGAACGGGTTGGTGCGGCGCTCGTGGCCGAAGGTCGACATCGGGCCGTGGCCGGGAACGAATGCGGTGTCGTCGCCCATCGGCCACAGCTTTTCCGTAATTGAGCGGATCAGCTGCTGCTGGTTGCCGCGCGGGAAGTCCCAGCGGCCGACCGAGCCCTGGAACAGCACGTCGCCGACCGTCGCGAAGTTCGACTCCGGATGGTGGAACACGACATGGCCCGGCGTGTGGCCCGGGCAATGGGCGACGTTGAAGGTCAGTTCGCCGACCGTCACCTGGTCGCCGTCGTCGAGCCAGCGGTCGGGCGTGAACGGGCGGCCGGGAACTCCGTAGCGCTGGCCGTCTTCGTGCAGCTTCGCAATCCAGAACAGATCCTCCTCGTGCGGCCCCTCGATTGGCACCCCGAGCTCCTCGGCGAGGATCCCGGCTGATCCGCAATGGTCGATATGGCCGTGGGTGATCATGAGCTTCTCGATCGTCACCCCGGCCTGGGCCGCGGCCGCCTTCAGCCGCGGCAGGTCGCCTCCGGGATCGACGAACGCGCCGCGCATCGTCTTGGTGCACCACAGCAAGGAGCAATTCTGCTGCAGCGGGGTCACGGGAATGATCGCCGCGCGAAGCGGTGGTTCGGTCATTTGGCGGTGTCGACGTCGGACAGCGCGGCGGGCTCGCCTTTCATCGACGCCGCGACGGCCTCGGCGCGGCGCAGCGCGCGCAGCACGTTGCCGCCGGCGAGCTTGGCCAGGTTCGAGTCCGACCAGCCGCGCCGGATCAGCTCGGCGAACAGGTTCGGATAATCCTCGACCCCGTTGAGATCGATGGGGGTCGAATCGATGCCGTCCATGTCCCCGCCGATCCCGACATGGTCGTATCCGGCAACCTTGGCGACATGCTCGATATGGTCCGCGACCGTCGAAACCGTGACAGGCGGGGCGGGGTGTGCGGCCACCCAGCCGTCGAGGCCCGCTTTCACCTCGGCGGTGCTGTTGCGATGGAACGCCTTCAGCCGCGCTTCCTCGGCGTTCTTCTCGGCGCCCCAGCGCCACCGCGCGTCGGAGATGAAGTCGGGAACGAAATTGACCATCACCACGCCGCCGTTCGCGGGCAGCAGCTGGAGCACGTCGTCGGGGACGTTGCGCAAATGGCCGACCAGCCCGCGCGCCGAGGAGTGGGAGAAGATCACCGGCGCCCGGCTGGCCCCGATCGCGTCTTTCATCGTGTCGGCGGACACGTGGCTGAGATCGACCAGCATGCCGATCCGGTTCATCTCGTGGACGACGCTCACGCCGAACGGGCTCAGCCCGCCGTACTTGGGATCGTCGGTCGCGCTGTCGGCCCATTCGGTCGTCTGGTTGTGGGTCAGCGTCATGTAGCGCGCGCCGAGGTCGTAATAGAGCCGCAGCGCGGCGAGCGACCCGCCGATCTGCCGGCCGCCCTCGACCCCGATCATCGACGCGATCTTGCCTTTTTTGTGAATGCGCACGACGTCGTCGGCGGTCGCCGCCAGCTCGAGGTCGTTGGGGTAGGCGTCGATCATCCGCCGGACGATGTCGATCTGCTGCAGGGTCTCGCGGATCGCCGCGTCGCCAGTGTGCGTGCCGTCGATATAGACCGACCAGAACTGCCCTCCGACCCGGCCCTGCCGGAGCCGCGCCATGTCGGTCATCAGCGGCTTCGGCTGCCACCGGTCGGTGCCGCGGGCGAGCCCGGCCACGGTACGCCGGTAATTTTCGGCGAGCTGCTCGGCAATGTCGTTATGCCCGTCGATCAGCGGAGTCGCTTTCAGAATCCGGTCGATCCGCGCCTGGGTCTTGGCGTCGATCGGCTGGGCGGAGGCGGGGGCGGCCATGGCGGCGAGTGTAGCCGCGATCAGGAAAGCAGTCTTCATGGCCGCGGGTGTAGGAACAGCATCGCGAACGTGCAATTCCACGCTTGTCCTTTGTCGCTTCGCCGACAATGAAGGAACCGATGAGCGACCTCGAAGAGACGATGCGGTTCGACCCCAACGACGGGATCGCCAATTTGGACGAGCATCTCGACCGCCTCAAGCAGGCCGCCGAAGCCCAGGGCTTCAAGTTCGACCGCCACGCCGCCCGCAACGAGCTCCAGGCCGCAACCTTCGGCAAGCGCCGCCGGGCGACCGCGCGCCTGCTGCTGTCGCCGACCGGCGCGATGGCGATCGAGATCAAGGCGGAAGACTAGGCCGCGAGCGGGAAGCGGAGCAGGCGGTCGGACACCGGCACCAGCGCCGCGGCGTTGGGCCCGACGCTGCCGATGATCTCGGGGTGATGGGCGTCGAGGCCGCCGGTCAGCGACCCGAACGCGGGCAGGATCAGCTTGGTCGGCGACACGACGAAGCAGCGGCGCGAGACGCTGCGGCCGCTCAAGGATACGCGGAGCTTGGGGTGAAAATGGCCGGACATCTCCGGCCGTGGCTCGCCGCGCACCGCTTCGTGGCGGAGGATGATCCCGCCGAGCTCGACCTCGTCGGCCAGGCGTCCGCCGCAATGGTCGGCGAAGCCGGGGTCGTGGTTGCCGACGATCCATGTCCAGTCGAGCCGGGCGGTCAGTTCGCACAATAGTTCCCGAGCGCTCGCGGGCAGCCGCTCGCAGCCGAACCGGTCGTGGAAGCTGTCGCCGAGGCAGAACAGCCGCCCCGCCCCGGCCTGCTCGACGGCTTCGGCGAGCGCGGCCAGCGTCGCGTGCGAATCGTAGGGCGGCAGGAACTGGCCGAGGCGCGCGAACCAGCTCGCTTTCTCGAGATGCAGGTCGGCGACCAGCAACGCGTCCTGCGCCGGCCAGAACAGCGCCCCGTCGGCCGTCGCCTGAAAGGTTTCGCACGCGAACGAAAAGGGAACCATGGTTGAGCCATAACCAACCCGTCATCCCCGCGAAAGCGGGGATCCGCTTTCTTTGTGCCATGTCCGAAGAAAAGGCGGATCCCGGATCAGGTCCGGGATGACGAAGGCTATTCCAGCGTCAACAGATGATCGCGCAGCGCCCGCGCATCGTGCAGCGCGTTGTGCGGCACCTTGCTGTTGGCGGCGGTCGAGAAACCGGGAAGCTCAACGAAATGAAACGTGAGTGGAGGTACCTCGACCATCGCCCCTGGACCTTTCAGCAGGAGCATGCAGAACTGCGAGATATCCTCCGGCCAGTCTGCGATGATTTCGATTGTTGACGGGTCAGGAAAGGCGGCGAGTGCTTGCAACTCGTGTTCTTGAACTAGCCAGGCGGACAGCGTCTTGGCGGCTCTTTCCCGGTCCAGTCTGGGTGAAACGAGAGCGTCCGGCACAACGTCCAAATAAGGGACTACGTGGGTTTCGACCCAAGGTTCGAGCGTGCCAGTCCAGTCCAGGGTTACGTAAAACTCCTGGGCGCCGTCCTCCGGCACCAGCGCGAGGGACAGCAGCGCTCCGCCCCAGCCGTTATACTCGGTGTCGAGGAAGTAGCGCACATGCCGCGCTTAGCGCGGCCGGAAGGATGTGCAATCGTCGGTCGGCAGCGGCCGGCCCTTGCGGCAGCGCTCCTCGAGCAGGCGCAGCTGGCGCCCGCGCTCCTCTTCGGCCCTGCGAATCTCGCGGCCGCGCTTCTCGTCGGCTTCGGACTGGCTGGTCGTCGCCGCGTCGACTCCGGCCGAGGCGACCTTCACCGGGATGGTCGCGACGTCGACCGCGGTCCTGGCAACGGTCCCCACGACGCAGCCGGACAGGACCAATGCGGCGGGCATGTACAGGATACGCATCGCGCCAGTCTAAACCGTCATCGCTTCCTGTGCGAGCGCTTCGGCTTGCGTGAGGAGCGTTTCGTCCGCTTCGGCGCCGGGCGGCAGCGACTGGCGGCCGACGATGACCATGAACGGGATGGCCATCGGCGTAATCCGCTCGGTCTCGACGTGGAGCATGGTCGCCGAAGCGCGGTCGACCAGCCGGACCAGGCGGCCGAGCTCCGTCATTCGCCGCCGCGCGTCGTCCCACGCGGCGCGCAGCAGCAGATGCTGCGGCTCGTAGCGGCGGAGAACGTCGTAGATGAGGTCGGTCGAGAAGCTCACCTGCCGCCCGGTCTTCCTGCGGCCCGGGTGCTGGCGTTCGACCAGCCCGCCGATCACCGCCACCTCGCGGAAGGCCGTCTTGAGCAGGTACGAGCTTTCGACCCAGTCGACGAACTCCTGCTCGAGGATGTCCGCGGAGAACAAAGATTGCGGGTCGCGGATCGGTTCGAGCGCATAGCAGGCGAGGCCGTAATCGTTGGCGACGAAGCCCAGGGGCTTCAACCCGGCTTTCTCCATCCGCTTGGTCAGTAGCATTCCGAGCGACTGGTGCGCATTCCAGCCCTCGAAGCTGTAGGCGACCATGAAATGCTGACCTTCATGCGGGAAGGTTTCGACGAGCAGCTGATGCGGCTCAGGCAGCACTGAGCGTTCCGACTGCACTTCGAGCCATTCGCGGACGTCGTCGGGAAAGCGCGACCAGTCGTTGCGGTCGGCGAGCATCTGGCGGACCCGGTTGGCGAGGTGAGTCGACATGCTCATCCGCTGGCCGCCGTAGGTGACGATCTGCCCGCGCTTCGAGCTGGCGTGGACGATGATGTCGCTGTCCTTGAACTGCTCGACCTCGAGGCTGAGTCCGGCGAAGAAAAAGCGATCGCCCGGCGCCAGGACCGAGGCGAAGCCTTCCTCGACCGTGCCGAGCTTGCGGCCGTTGCCGAACCGAACGGTCATCAGCGGCTGCTCGACGATCACCCCGGCGTTGAGCCGGTGCTGCTGGGCGACGCTCGGCTTGGCGATGCGCCACATCCCGACGGGCTCCGGCACCAGCCGGCGGAAGCGGTCGTACGCTTTCAACGCATAGCCCCCGGTCGCGATGAAATTGAGCACCTCCTCGAAGGTTTCCTCCCTGAGCCCCGCGTAGGGCGCGGCCGACCGGACCTCGGCGAGCAATTCCTCCTGCTGGAACGGCGCGGCGACGGCCATCGCCAGGATGTGCTGGGCGAGCACGTCGAGCGCTCCCGGGCGGAACAGCTCGGGATCGAGCTCGCCGTCGTCGATCGCGTCGAGCGCGGCGCGCGCCTCGAGATATTCGAAGCGGTTGCCGGGCACGATCATCCCCTTGGACGGTTCGTCGAGCCGGTGGTTGGCGCGGCCGATCCGCTGCAGCAGCCGCGACGACCCCTTGGGCGCGCCCATTTGGACGACCAGGTCGACGTCGCCCCAGTCGATGCCGAGGTCGAGGCTGGCGGTGCAGACCAGCCCGCGGAGCTTGCCCGCGGCCATTGCCGCCTCGACCTTGCGCCGCGCCTCGACCGACAGGCTGCCGTGGTGGATCCCGATCGGCAGGCCCTTCTCATTCTCGTCCCACAATTTCTGAAAGATCAGCTCGGCGAGACCACGTGTGTTGCAGAAGACCAGCGTCGTCTTGTGCTGTTCGATCAGCCGCATGACGTCGGCGATCGCATGATATCCGGAATGGCCGCTCCACGGGATTTTGTTCTCGGGAATCAGGATCGAGAGGTCGGGCTCGGCGCCGGGGTCGCCAACGACCAGGTCGATCGCGTCCATGTCGGCGTCCGGCGCCAGCCACGAGCGATAGGCGTCGGGATCGCTGATCGTCGCCGACAGCCCGACCCGCCGCAGCCCCGGCGCGAGCGCCTGCAGCCGTGACATCGACAGCGACAGCAAGTCGCCGCGCTTCTCCTTGGCGAAGCCGTGAAGCTCGTCGACGACGATGGTCTTCAGCCCTTCGAACATCGCCGGAGCTTCGGGGTAGCTCAGCAGCAGGCTCAGCGATTCGGGCGTGGTCAGCAGCATTTGCGGCGGCTTGATCCGCTGCCGCGCTTTGCGGTCGGATGGAGTGTCGCCGGTGCGCGTCTCGACCCGGATCGGCAGGCCCATGTCCTCGATCGGCCCGATCAAATTGCGCTGGACGTCGACGGCGAGGGCCTTCAACGGCGACACGTAGAGCGTGTGCAGGCCGTCGCTCGGCCCTTCTATCAGCTCGCAGATGCTCGGCAGGAAACCGGCCAGCGTCTTGCCCGCTCCGGTCGCTGCGACCAGCAAGGCGCTGCGCCCGGCTCGTGCGAGCTCGAGCATCTCGAGCTGGTGCCGCCGCGGCCGCCAGCCCTTCGAGTCAAACCATAACTGGACAGCCGGGGGCAGCGTCAGAGGTCGTCGGTTCCCTCGCGGCGGCGCTCTTCCTCCTCGCGGTAGAGCTGGTCGGTCGCCTGTTCGGTGCGGCCGGTCTTGCCGGTCGAGCGGCGGCGCATCACCAGCCAGACAAGGATGATCAGCAGGATCGCCGGGCCGAGGATGTCGATCAGCCACCATTGCGCTTCGTCCATTATTCTCTCCTCCCGCGGGAACCCTGCGTCGCGTGCGCCTATATAGTGCCCAATGGCGCGATTGGGTTCCTGGATCAAAGCCTGTCCCGAGGGGATCTACGTGCGTCCCGCCGACGCGTGGATCGATCCGTCGCAGCCAAAGGCCAGGGCGCTGATTACCCACGGCCACGGCGATCACGCCCGCGGCGGCCACAGCGCCGTGCTCGCCACGGCAGAAACCCTCGCGATCATGGAGGTTCGCTGCGGCCCACAGAACGGTCAGGCGCTCGCTTATGACGAGACGATCCGGGTCGGCGAGGTCGATGTGCGCTTCGTCCCCGCCGGCCACGTCCTCGGCTCGGCCCAGATCGTGCTCGAGCACAAAGGCGAGCGGGTGGTCGTGTCCGGCGATTACAAGCGCCGACCGGACCCGACCTGCCCCTGCTTCGTCCCCGTGCCGTGCGACATCTTCATCACCGAGGCGACCTTCGGGCTGCCGGTGTTCCGCCATCCCGATACCGGCAGCGAGATCGACCGGCTGCTCCACCGCCTGCGCTCCGACCCGAGCCGCTGCGTGCTGGTCGGCGCTTATGCGTTGGGCAAGGCGCAGCGGATCATTACCGAGCTCCGCGCCCGCGGCCACCACGAGCCGATCTATTATCATGGCGCGATCGAGCGGCTGAACCAGCTTTACGAGAGCTTCGGAGTGGAGCTGGGAGAGCTGCGCCACACCGGCGGCGCGACCAAGCAGGAGATGGCGGGCCATATCGTGATCGCTCCGCCGAGCGCACTCAACGACCGCTGGTCGCGGCGCCTGCCCGATCCGCTGACCGCGATGGCCTCGGGATGGATGCGCATTCGCCAGCGCGCCCGCCAGCGCAACGTCGAGCTGCCGCTGATCATCTCCGACCACGCCGACTGGGACGAGCTCACCATGACCATCCGCGAGCTCGCGCCGAGCGAAGTGTGGATCACCCACGGCCGCGAGGAAGCCTTGAAGCACTGGTGCATGACCCACCAGATCAAGGCCTGCGAGCTCAACCTCGTCGGCTACGAGGACGAGGACGACTGAGCGCAGGCGACTTGGCGGCAGAAAGCGTCGCGG
Organism: Sphingomicrobium sp.; assembly: GCA_045811385.1. Classification (GTDB taxonomy): domain Bacteria; phylum Pseudomonadota; class Alphaproteobacteria; order Sphingomonadales; family Sphingomonadaceae; genus Sphingomicrobium. The sequence goes on from JBJMUB010000079.1 coordinate 10,782, forward strand.
TCCTGTTCGCTTCGGATGGATTCCGCGACTCGACGAAGCAGGTCGCTGAGCGAGCGCGCGGTGATGCTTTCGCGCCGGGTGACGATCGGCGCGATCGGTCCGAGGTAGCGCGTGAGCAGGTTCGCGACGCGGTGGACCTCGCCGGGCGCGATCGTCCCCGAAGCCTCAGCGTCGACCTCGCGGGGGACGATCCGCCAGCCGAGGAAGCGCTCGCGCTCGCTGTCGTCGTCGATGTGCAGGCTAAGCATGCCGTAGAGATCCTCAGCCGAGCGAGCGCGGGTCGCGGCCTGGTCCACGAGGAGCTCGGCGATCGGTCCGATCGCCGACGCCAGTTGCTCCGTAACGGTTCGCAGCAGGTCGGGTTCATCGGCGACGTTGGCGTTCGCTGCGGTGACCGCGCATGCGTTCGCGCCCTTGATCGCGGCAAGGCACTGGCCGAGCGCGGCGTCATAGCCGGACGTCGCGTCGATCACGTGCATGCGAGTCAGCCTGAGCGGCAGGCGGCAGGTTTCGATCATCACCGGAATGATGGCCTTGCCGCATTCGAGCGCCAGGCTGATCTCGTCGGCGACATTGTCCGACACGACCGCGCGCGGGGAGAGGAACACGACCATCGCGTGACAGTCGTGGATGGCGCGCTCGACTGCGCGGTCCCAATGCTCGCTGGTACGGATGTTGAGCTGGTCGACCCAGATCACCACTCCACGGTCGCGCAAATCCTCGGCGAAGCGGAACACCAGCCGCTCGTCGGCGCGCGAGTAGCTGAGGAAGGTGCGGTCGTACTGGCCCTCAGCGGACATCGGCGGTGGTCTTTCCAAGCATCCGGAAGGCCTCGACGATGCTTCGATGCATGCGCGTGAACGAGGAGGCGAGTCGGGCGATCTCGTCGACCCCGGCATAGCGATATTCGGACGCGTTGAGATCGCCCATGCTGATCGCCTCGGCGGTGATGGCCATGCCCGTGATCGGGCGGATCACGACAAAGTGAAGCAGTAAGTTGACCGACCCGAACAGCAGGACGACGAAGCCGGCGAAGGGAACCAGGAACAGCTTGCGGATGTGCCCGGCGCGGACCGACGCCGCGGCCATCGGCACCGACACGATCTGCGCCGCGGCGACCTCGCCCGTTTTCCAGCCGAAGCCGTTCTGCGCGCCATAGATCGCGACCATCGAGGCCGGCGCGGCGGCGGCATCGCCATGGCACTCGCGGCACGCTTGCTTGGTCACGATCGGCCGCGCCAGCTCGATCACTTTGCCCGTCGGAGTGGCCCGCTCGATCGCGATTTCGGCCTGGCCCGGGTTGGCCCGGAAGCTGTTGATCAGGTCGGCTTCCCAGTCGGCGGCGCGGTCCTGCGGGTTGGTCGGGTTGAGCGCCGCCTCGTGATACGTGAAATCGGGATATTTCGAGTGGATTACGTCGAAATTGCGCTTTGCGGCGTAGGCCGACACCGCCTGCGGATAGAAATTCTCGTCGATCCGGTCCTTGAGCAGCGGAGTGATCTGCTCGGACGTATATTTCCGGGCGCCGGCGGCGCCGTCCATCATGATCCGGGCGCTTTGCTCCACCTCCTCGCGCGCCAGGGTGTCGACCAGAGGCTCGGCGGCAAGCGCGAACAGCGCGACTCCGAGCGCGGCGACCAGCAGCAGCAGCAGGTTGAACTTCAACCGGATTCCCACGACCCGAAACTCCCCTCGCTCGGAGACTGGCGCGCGCCAACGCGCGGGCGATGTTCGACGCTCGAAATTGGACGCGCCAACCTCCCGCTGTCCGAGCGAGGGGTCCTCGTCAGGCGCGGACCGATTTGGCGGATTTAGCCCGCCGCCGCGAAGCGCGGAATGACCGCACCGCCGGATGTCTTGACCCAAACGCCGTGGCGCTTAGTGAACTGCCTCGACGCGCTTCACGCCTGACTTCGCCAGCTGCTCGTCGATCTGCGCGACGAGCCGCTCGACTCCGGCCTCATCCTTCGCTTCGGCGCGAGCGACCAGCACGTCCTGCGTGTTGGACGCGCGCAGCAGCCACCAGCCGTCGGGGGTGCTGACGCGGACGCCGTCGGTCGCGTCAACCTTCGCGCCATCGCTCGCGAGGCGCTCGCGGACCTCGTCGACGATCGCAAACTTGCGCGGCTCGTCGACCTCGAAGCGCATTTCGGGCGTCGCGACGCTCTTTGGCATCGCGTCCATGATCTCGGTCAGGCTGCGGCCGGATTGCGACACCGCCTCGATCAGCCGCACCGCGGCGTAGAGCGCGTCGTCGAAGCCGTACCAGCGGTGCTTGAAGAAGATGTGGCCGCTCATCTCGCCGGCGAGCGGCGCGCCGGTCTCCTTCATCTTCGACTTGATCAGGCTGTGGCCGGTCTTCCACATCAGCGGCTTGCCGCCCAATTCGGCAACGCGGTCGAACAGGATCTGGCTGGCCTTGACGTCGGCGATGATGGTCGCGCCCGGCTCCTCGCGCAGCACGGCCTCGGCAAGGATCATGAGCAGCTGGTCGCCCCAGATCACCCGGCCCTTTGCGTCCACCGCGCCGATGCGGTCGCCGTCCCCGTCGAAGGCGATCCCGAAATCGAGCTGCTCGCGTTCGACCAGCGCCTTGAGGTCGGCGAGATTGGCCTCGACCGTCGGGTCGGGATGGTGGTTGGGGAAGCGGCCGTCGACCTCGCTGTAGAGCACGTGATGGTGGCCCGGCAGCCGCTCGACCAGCATGTCGAGAACCGGGCCGGCAGCGCCGTTGCCGGCGTCCCACCCGACGCGATATGCCTGACCCGAAAAATCCTTAAGCAAGCGCTCGACATAGGCTTGGCGGACGTCGACCTCCTCGACCGTCCCGCTGCCATCGCACCAATGGCCCGACGCCGCGCGCTGGCCAAGCTCCTGGATCTCAGCGCCGAACACCGAGCGGCCCTTCAGCAGCAGCTTGAACCCGTTATAGTCGGCCGGATTGTGGCTCCCCGTCACCTGGATGCCGCCGTCGACGTCGAGGTGGAAAGTCGCGAAATAGAGCATCGGCGACGGGCCCATGCCGATCTGTATGACGCTCATCCCGCCCTCGTTGAGCCCGCGGATCAGCGCCGCCTCGAGCATCCCGCTGTGGGTTCGCCCGTCGCGCCCGACCGCGATCGTCCGCGCGCCCTCGCCATGCGCCTTCGATGCATAGGTCCGACCGAGCGCATAAGCGTCCGCGTCGGTCAGCGTGTCGCCGACAATCCCCCGGATGTCATATTCGCGAAGGATCGTGGGGTTGAAGGTGTGGGCCATGGCGGGGCGAACCCCTAACCAAGAAATGAGTTCGCGCTAGCCCCGACGTCCGCCAAACCGAGTTCGCTGCTGCTTGCCGAAGCGCCCCTTGCGCGTGCCCGGCCGGCCCTCGCTCGACTTGCCGAGCGGACGCGGCGTGACGCGTTCCGGATCGGGGATGCCGAGCTCGTCCTCTTCCAGGCGGCGGATTTCGTCGCGGAGGCGCGCGGCTTCCTCGAACTCGAGGTCGGCGGCGGCCTTGCGCATGCGCTCCTCGAGGTCGCCGATATAGGCCTTGAGGTTGTGACCGACGAGGTGCGGGCGCTCGTCGTCGCCGGTGTCGACGGTCAGCCCCTCGCGCGCCGTGACGTGCGCCATGATGTCGTGGATGTTGCGCTTGATGCTTTCCGGGGTGATGCCGTGCTCGGCATTATATTCGAGCTGCTTTTCACGCCGGCGGTTGGTTTCGGCGAGCGCGCGCTCGATCGAGCCGGTGATCGTGTCGGCGTAGAGGATCACCCGGCCCTCGACGTTGCGGGCGGCGCGGCCGATGGTCTGGATCAGCGAGGTTTCCGAGCGCAGGAAGCCTTCCTTGTCGGCGTCGAGGATCGCGACGAGCCCGCATTCGGGGATGTCGAGCCCCTCGCGCAGCAGGTTGATGCCGACCAGCACGTCGTAAACGCCGAGCCTCAGCTCGCGGATCAGCTCGATGCGCTCCAGCGTCTCGACGTCGGAATGCATGTAGCGGACTCGCAAGCCCGCCTCGTGGAGATATTCCGTCAGGTCCTCCGCCATCCGCTTGGTCAGCGTCGTCACAAGCGTGCGGTAGCCCTTCTTCGCGGTCAGCTTCGCTTCGTTGACGAGATCGTCGACCTGGTCCTCGACCGGCTTGATCTCGACCGGAGGGTCGATGAGGCCGGTCGGGCGGATCACCTGCTCGGAGAATACGCCGCCCGTCTCGTTCATCTCCCACGGGCCGGGTGTCGCCGAGACGAACGTCGTCTGCGGCCGCATCGCGTCCCATTCGTTGAACCGCAGCGGCCGGTTGTCGATGCAGCTCGGCAGTCGGAAGCCATATTCGGCCAGCGTGATTTTGCGCCGATGGTCGCCCCGCGCCATCGCGCCGATCTGCGGCACCGTCTGGTGGCTCTCGTCGATGAACAGCAAAGCGTTGTCGGGGAGATATTCGAACAGGGTCGGCGGCGGCTCGCCCGGCAGCCGACCGGTGAGGAAGCGCGAATAATTCTCGATCCCCGCGCAGGCGCCGGTGGCGGCGATCATCTCGAGATCGAAATTAGTGCGCTGCTCGAGCCGCTGCGCTTCGAGCAAGCGCCCCTCCGCGGTCAGCTCCTTCAAGCGCTCGGCGAGCTCGTGGCGGATCGCTTCCATCGCCTGCTTCAGTGTCGGCCCCGGCGTTACATAATGCGAATTGGCATAGACCTTGATGCTGTCGAGGCTGGCGACCTTCTTGCCGGTCAAGGGATCGAACTCCATGATCTCCTCGATCTCGTCGCCGAAGAAGCTGATCCGCCAGGCGGTGTCCTCGTAATGCGACGGGAAGATCTCCAGGCTGTCGCCGCGCACCCGGAAACTGCCGCGCGCGAAAGCGGCATCGTTGCGCTTGTACTGCAGCGCCACCAGCTTGCGGATTACCTCGCGCTGGTCCTCCGATCCGCCCTTCTTCAGGCTGAAGGTCATCGCCGAATAGGTCTCGACCGAGCCGATGCCATAGAGGCAGCTGACCGAGGCGACGATGATGACGTCGTCGCGCTCGAGCAGCGACCGCGTCGCCGAGTGGCGCATGCGGTCGATCGCCTCGTTTACCGAGCTTTCCTTCTCGATGTAGGTGTCGGACCGCGGCACGTAGGCCTCGGGCTGGTAATAATCATAATAGCTGACGAAATATTCGACGGCATTGTCGGGGAACAGCCGCTTGAACTCGCCGTAGAGTTGGGCGGCGAGGATCTTGTTCGGCGCCAGCACCAGAGCCGGCCGCTGCAGTATCTCGATGACCTTGGCCATGGTGAAGGTCTTGCCGGACCCGGTAACGCCGAGCAGCACCTGGCTGCGCTCGCCATCCAGCGCCGCTTCAGTCAGTTCCTTGATCGCCGTCGGCTGGTCCCCGGCCG
>JBJMUB010000080.1:0-20796 GCA_045811385.1 Sphingomicrobium sp.
CGGGGCAATCGCGCGCGCGCGCCGCTCGACCGAGCCAAGGTCGGCGCCCGGTCGGGCGTCGAAGGTGATCAGCGCGGGAACCGGGAGGTCGGCCGATGCGCCGGCCGGGCCGAGCCACCGTTCGAGGGTCTTGCGCATCTCGCTTTCCGGCACCGCGTCGGCATTGGCGATGCCGGGCGACGAGCGAACGGCCTGGAGCGCTGCGGCGAGATTGCGCCCGCCGCCGGGGATCTGAACGGAATATCGCGCCTTTGCGCCGTTCGCGACGCGTCCCGCGGTATCCGCCAGGCCGAGGCCGGCGGTGGCGACGATCATGATGCAGAAGGTCATGATTGCGATGACCCACGGCGTCGGGCCCTGGAGCGGCCGGGCGCCGAGCAGCCGCCGCTCCGCCGGCGATGTGAACAGCCAGGCCAGCATCAGGCGCCCGCTCCCGGCGCGGCCATCGTCGGCGGATTCTTGAGGGTTCCCGTAGGATCGAGCATCGTCCCGTTCTCGAGCCGGATCATCTGCGCGCCGGGAGTCGCTCCGATCAGGCCGATATCGTGAGTCGCGACGACCACGGTCGTGCCGAGGCGATTGAGCGAAGTGAACAGGTGCAGCAGCCGCCTGGCCATGTCCGCGTCGACATTGCCGGTCGGCTCGTCGGCGACGAGCAGCTCGGGGCGATTGATCACCGCCCGGGCGATCGCGACGCGCTGCTGCTCGCCGCCGGACAGCGTCGGCGGGCGAGCGCTCGCACGGTCGGCCAGGCCGACCCAGGCCAGCATTTCGCGCACCGGCCCCTCGACTTCGGTTTCGCTCGCTCCGGAGATGCGCAACGGCAGGGCGACATTGTCGAACGCCGAGAGGTGACGGACCAGGCGGAAGTCCTGGAACACGACCCCGATCCGCCGGCGATAGGCCGGCAGGGCATCGCGCTCGGCATCGGTCAGTTCGTCGCCGAACAGTGAGATCCGCCCGCGCGTCGGCCGCTGTGCGAGGTAGAGCAATTTGAGCAGCGAGGTCTTGCCCGCACCGGACGGCCCGGTGAGGAAATAGAAGCCGCCGGCGGAAAGCCGGAAGTCGAGGTCGCGAAGGACTTCCGCGCCCGTGCCATAGCGCAATCCAACGCTGTCGAATTCGGCGATCGGCGTCAGAATCCGCTCCCTCCCCGCTCACGCGGCCCTGTGCTTGCCATATGGCGCGCATTCCTGTTTACCCTGACCGCACCGTCCCGGAAGAGGGCTTTTGCACGACATGATCCTCACCTGCCCGAATTGCGCAACGCAATATGTGGTGAAGGACGGCGCAATCCCGCCCCAGGGCCGCCAGGTTCGCTGTGCTTCGTGCAAGCACAGCTGGCACCAGGATCCGGAGCCGGCCGACGAGCTCGAGCTTGGCAGCGAGGCGGCGGCGACCGAGGCCCAGCCGGAGGACGACACCATCGCCGAAGCCGCGGCGATTGATCCGGCCAGCGGTCCCGAAGCCGAGGAGCGTGCCTACGAGGAGGCGGTGATCGCCGATTCTGCGGAGGAGCCGGCCGCGCCCGACGGCGCTCACGAGGAACGTTGGCAGCCGTTCACCGGGCCGAGCGGCGACGTCGCCGATTATGACGCGCCGCCGACCCCCGAAGTCCAGCCCGACGACGACTTCAGCCCGTTCGCCGAGCGCGATTCGGCCGAGCCGCGCCGCCGCAGCCCCCTGTTCGCCATCATCGTCGTCCTGCTCGTCGTTGCGGCCCTTGCCGCGGGCCTGTGGTTCCTCGCTCCGCCGTCATGGAAGGCGCGGCTCGGCCTGGCCGAGGCGAGCACTCCGCTGCAGCTGTCGAACCCGCCGCACATGGAGCTGGTCCAGCTCGCCAGCGGCAACCAGTTGCTGACCGTCGCGGGGCGAGTGATCAATCCGACCGACAAGCCGCATCCGGTGCCCCCGATCCACGCGCAGCTCTACGATCACGCGGGCAAGGTGATCTATCGCTGGACGATCGCTCCGCCGACGCCGACCTTGGGGCCGGGCGCCAGCGCGTCGTTCAACAGCGCCGAGATCAACGTTCCGGCGGGCGCCGAGGGGATGACGATCAGCCTCGGGCCGCCAAAGGCCTGATCATTCGAACTCGATGAGTTTGGCCGGTTGGGAAGCCCCGGCCGAACGCACGACCGCGTCGCGCACCACGAACCCGTCGCGGCCATGCTCCTTGCCCCAGTGGAGGCGAACCCCCGAGAGGATCCGCACGGTCGCCCGGGCCTCGACGCGCGCTGCGACCGGGCTTCGCGAGTGTGCCTGCGGGACCGACACGACGGCTGCGGCAGCGGTGAGCAGGATGATCACGACGCCACCGTAACGCGCCGCGGCAGGGATGGTAAACGCCGTCTTAAGACTCGTCCCGCAATGACACGAAACGGCGGTCATTGCGTCGCCGAGAGCCCTTTGCTACGGGCCGCGCCGTGCCAGTACCGGCGCTCTCGCCGGTTCTCATGACGTGCGGTCGTGGCGGAACTGGTAGACGCGCAGCGTTGAGGTCGCTGTGGCCGAAAGGCCGTGGAAGTTCGAGTCTTCTCGACCGCACCAATTTCTTACGATTCAAGTGACTTAGGGGTTTGGCGGCAATCCTGATGAGGCGGCTACCGTGGGCAGCGGAGTGACGTGCACGGCGCCGAGCCGGACGATCGATTTCTCCGGAGTGACGATGGCCCGGAGGTTGAGGTCCGGCAGGATCTTGGCCGCGACCGCGGAATCCCGTGAGACGCGCAGCGCGTAGCTGCCATAGGGGACGCGCTCGAACAGGAAGAAGCCGTCGAAATCGCTGCGCGCGGTTGCGACGGCCTTGCCGCTTGCGTCGACCAGCTCGAGGTCGAGCCCTTCGAAGCCGATCCCGCCGCTTTTGACGACGGCCCCTTCGATGTCGCCGCCGCCGACCAGGCCGATCTCGATCTCGGCCGGCACCCCGGGACGCGGAACTACCGCCTGCAGGGCTTTCCTCGGCACCAGCATCGGGTCGTCGAGGCTTGACGCGTCGACCCCGACCGCGATTGCCGTGAACGGCGTGAGGCCGCCGATGGTGACCGAGCCCTTGGCGTCGGTCGGCCGGTCGGCCTGCTTGGTCCCGGTGGTGATCAGCGCGCCTTTCTCGAACGGCTCGGCGGAATCGCGAACGCCATTGTCGTTGAGGTCGCGATAGACGGTGGCGCGGACCACGCCGGCCTGGGCGAGCGGCCGGCGCGACAATTGCAGGCCGCGCGTCGGGTCGAGCGAGAAATTGAGGTTGATTCCGACCGCCAGCGAGCCGTCGGTCGCCGCTTCGCCGGTCAGGGCGACGCCCATCGTCTCGAAGCGTCGCACATGCGTGACCCGCACGCGCCCGCGATGGCCCGAGGAATCGTAGGCGAGCACGCCTTCCCAATCGGCTTTGTCCGATGCCGACCAGTAAGCCGACAGCTCGGCGGCTCGGAACCGGGTGTGGGGCGAGACGTCGAAACTGGTCGATCCGCGCAATCGGACGTCGCCGATCCGGCCGCTGCCGATGAACCCGAGATTGAGCTCGCTCGGCGGGGCCGGCCCGGAATCGGAAAATTGCTTGCGGTACCGCGCCTCGGTCGAAAGATTGAAGCGATTGAAGTTGGCCGAAAGGCGCGCCGCGGCTTCGAGCTGCTTCGATCCATCGAGCCGGTCGGTCAGATGGACGTCGGCATGGGCCGGAAGCACGGTCCGGCCGATCCGGATCGGCGCGTCGAGCGCCAGCCGGACTTCGCGCAGATCTTGCGCCTTGCCGCCTTGCAAATGGAAATCATTTGCAAGAAGCGCTTCCGCGCTGACGTTGATCGTGCCGAATTTACCCAAAAGCTGGGCGCGCGCGGCCATCCCGCCGCTGAAGTCGCGGGCGGCGGATACCTCGACGATCGCCGGGCCGACCGACCGGCGCACGCTGCCTTCGACGAAGGTCACGCGCTGGTCGTTGATGAGCATCGCCCGAACCAGCATCCCGACCGACATTCGCTCGTCGATGCCATGTTCGAGCGACACGCTCGCCTGGGCCTTGGGCTCCTCCGCGTCGCCGGGCGGTTTGTGGATCGCGAGCAGGTCGCGGCCCGGCTGGTTGGCGCCCGCCCAATACCAGGTCTTGCCGGGCGGCACGTTGTCCTGCCCGACGTTGATCAGCTCTTCGCGCGTCCGGACTTGGCCCTGCGGACCGTAGAGCACGACGTTGACCCGGTTCTCGCCGTAGAGAAGCTGAACGTCGTCAAACACATAGCGCTGGCTCGAATCGGCCTTGGCGAAGCCGAGCAATTCGCCGTTGCGGTAGATCTCGGCTTCCCAGCCGGCGGGCAGGTCGCCCTCGAACCGGCTTCGGTCGAACGCGGTCTGGACCGTCAGCGGGCGGTTGGTGACGAGAGCGCCGCGGCCGCCGGCCGGAGCGCCGGTCAGGCGGCTGTCGAACCCCTGGACGTCGCCGAAGCCGAAGTGGGTCGCCTTCAGCGGTCCAAGCAACCCGCCGTCCGGGTCGGACCGGTAAGCATGCAGCCGAATGGTGTTGGGAATGCCCTTCTGGGTGGTGGTGACCTGAGCGTCGTAGGACAGATGGGCGATTTCGCCCGCGGCATAGACCGAGCTGCTGCGGTCGACCCGCATGCCGTCCCTGGCGCGATAGGTGACGCCAGCGTTGACGACGAAGTCGAGCGCCGGCGAGCGCCACATCCGGTACGGCAGCTGAACCTGCGGCAGGCTGGCGAGGTCGAACCGCGCCGGGCGGATGCTTTGGGCGCGTTTCTGCCGCTCCATCGCCAGCTCGACCGGCAGCTTCGCGTCGGATTCGAGGACCAGCACCGAGCCCGAGGTGACCGGCTTCACCCCGATCCCGAACCAGCGGGTCAGCGCCGACGCCTGGACGCACCAGCCCTCGGGCGTCTGGCGGATCGTGCCCTTGCCAATCGCCTCGGACTTACCGCCGTAGGAGGCAGTCATCCCGGCATAATCGATCGCAATCCGGTTGTTTTCCTTGAACGCCCAGCCGCTCGCCTTCCTCGTCGTGAAGTCGATCTTCATCGGCACGTCGAGGGTGGTCAGAAAGTCGCCTAAGACGACACATGTGCCCTCGGGCGTATTGTAGGCACGGACCCCTTCGCCGAGCTTCAATTGGCGGATGTTGACGTCGAGCAGGAACTGGTCGTCGGGATCGGCCTGCCACGCGTCGGACGCCGCCGTGGGGGGCGGCGTGGACGCGGCGACGCCGCCGGCGCACAGCGCCAGCAGCATTGCTGCCCTGCGCAGCCAGCGGCGGCCGCTCGACATGGCGTTGATCCCGGCGCTCCCGCGGCCCGCTAGCGCAGCACCGCCTGTGTTTCGGCGATCACGTGGCTGCCGTCGTCGAAGGTTTCGACGTATTGGACCGTCACCGGACCGGCGACCGCGCCCTTGTAGGCCTCGCTGACGGCGACCGCGACGTGGCGGCGATTGACCTCGGTATAGACGGCGACGTTCTTCTGGATCGCGATCGGGTCTTTGACGCCGGCCTTGAACACCCGGACCTCACCGTAGGTCGAGCGCGAGCCCGCACGGCTCAGGTCGAGCCCAACCGCTTGTTTTTCCCCGGCTTTCTCGAGCCGGACATTCGCGATCCCGGCGGTCGCCTGGAGGTTGCCGAGGCGCACGATGACCGGGATCGTCACTCCGTAGATGGGGGTCAGCCGGAACTGCAGGCCCTTGACCGGGTCGCTCGCCGCGGCAGCGACGACCGGAGTCGCCGGCGGGATTGCCCGGAACAGCAGGTGGATCCGATACTCGCCGTCAGGCAGGCCCTGCGGCGCCCGGGCGATGATCCGGATCGCCTGCGGCTGGCGCGGCGGAAGCACGACCTTGCGCGGCTGGTAAAGGATCATGTCCTCGGCCGCTTTGTCGGCGGCGTTGGGCTGCTCGACGTCCTCGAGCCCGCCGTCCTCGGTCATCCGGCGAAAGACGACCGAGACGCGGTAGGTCGCCGGCTCATCGCCGATGTTGTTGAGGATGACCTCGGCGCCCTTGCGGCCGTCGAGCACGATCCGGGTCGGAGCGACCAGGAGGTCGCCGATTCCGGCTTGGGCCGGCGCGGCGAGCCCAGTCAGGCACAGCGCGGCGAGCGCGGCCGCACGGCGCGGCCTCAGGAAAATCTTCATACTGGCGATCCCCCACTTTGCTCCGGTCCGGAGCGGATCGCCGTCACCCTTGCGCCGGAATGGTTGATTTTCGGTCAACCATGGCTGTTCAACGTTCGGAAATCGGCGAAAAACGCCGCTCAATAGTCGACGGTGACGTTGAACGTTCCGCTGTAGGTGCCGCCGCTGGTCGCCGAACTGACGGTTATGGAGCCGCCGATCGGAATTTCGACCCCCTGGTTTCCCGAATTGGGCAAGGTGACGGACGCGGGAGCGTCGACGGTCAGAAGCAGCGTCTTGGTCGGGTCCGACTGGTTGGTCAGAGTGACGTTCGGCGCGGTGATCCGCACCGCCTGATTGTTGGACCCCGTCACCGTATATTTGGCGACCTTGGTCGCGCCGGTGCAGGTCACGTTCGAATTGGTGCAGCTGAACGCGCCGGCGCGCGAGATTCCAACCACCGCGCCCGACCACGTGCCGGGCCCGGTGACGATCGAGCCGAGATCGAGATCCTGGAGCCGCGTTAGGCTGAGCGGCTTGGCCACCGCGGCCGAGACTTTGGCGACTTGCGTGGCCGCGACCGCGGCCTGGGCGCCGCACAGGGCCCAGCCGACGAAGGCACCGGCAATGATCGCTCGAGCCGAACGCACGGGTCCCCTCTTCGCCACGCGGATTGATCCGATCGTGCAGCTAGGACCGGAATGGTTGATTTTCGGTCAACCATGACCTGAAACGGGCTGTGAAAAGGGGCCGCCGTTGCCGGCGACCCCTTCCAGTCTTCCGAGCCGAGGCCCGGGATAATCGTCCACTCAATAGTCGACGGTGACGTCCATGTTGCCGCTGTACACGCCCTCAGGGGTGGCCGGCAGGATGGTGATCTCGCCGCCAACGAAGAAGTTGTTGCCGGGGACGCCCGAGCTGGTCAGCGTGACCGAAGCCGGAGCCGGCGCGAGGGCGCTGAACGCCACCGTGCCGCCCGCGCCGTTCGACAGCGAGCTGTTGCCGACCAGGATGCGGACCACCGCATTGTTCGAACCCTGAACGTTATACTGCGCGGTCACCGGAGTGCCCGAGCAGGTCAGGTTGCCGGCGCCGCAGGTGAAACCACCCGCCGCGGTCAGCGTGACCTTCTCGCCCGCGGCCGCGACCGTGCCCATGACGATGGTGCCGAGGTCGAGGTTGCGGTCCGCGCGCAGGACGAGCGGCTTGTAAATCTTGGCATTGGCCGTGGCCGGAGTGCTGGCGGCGACCGGCGCAGCAGCGGCCGGCGTCGCGGTGAGAGCCAGCGCAGCAGCGCCGGCGGCAACGAGAAACTTCTTCATGGTGTTTTCCCCACTAGGTCAAAATCAGCGGCTGCCCCGACGCTGGTCTGGTCACCCGTGGCGCCTTCATTAACCTTGCCCGCTTACGGCTTCCCTCAAGGGGATGGTTAACGGCGGCTTAGGCTTTCCGCCGGAATGGACTGGTCACTGATATTCGACCGTGATGGGCAGATCGCCGCGATATTCGCCGTCGGCGTCGCCGGTCACCGACAGTCGCCCGCCGAAGCGGAAGGTCAGCGTTCCCGAATCGTCGAGCCGCGGCACGGACGGCAAGTCGCTGGCGACATCGTCGAAGCTGATTTCGCCGCCGCTCACCGAGTGAAGCAGGATCCGCCGCGGCAACTCGACCCGGACCGCGCGACCCGCCTGGCCGTGGACGACCGCGGTCCCGACCATCGCCCGCGGGCTGATGTCGGTGACCGAGCCTTGCGCGCTGGTCGACCCGTCGGGCCGGATGAGCGCGGTTCCGGCGCCCTCGCCGAACAGGATCAGACGATCGAAGTTGAGGCTGGTCTCGATCTCGAGCCGGATGTCCTGGCCGCTGGCGGCTTCGTCGCGAGCGGTGGTCGGCGCGTCGCACAGCCGGCATTGCGCCGTGGCCGGAGCAACCGGTGCGACGCCCGGCATGATCGCCGCGATCGACAGCGTAAGAAGCGCTTTGCGGCCCAACATGCCACGGGCTCTACCGGTCAGAGGCTAAAACAGGGTTAATCGGAGGCTAACGCCGTTCGTCATATCCGCCGGAACGGTGGGCTATTGTCGCACGCCCGCCGACTTTCTATCCATTCGCGCTGAATGGCTCGTTCGCCCCCTGCCGCGTCTTCCGGGCGCTCGACCTTCGGGAACATCGTCCGGTGGCTGGCCTATGCCGCCCTTGCCGGCCTGGCCCTGCTCATCATCCTGGTCGGCGTCGCCTACAGTCAGCTGCCCGACTATTCCGAGCTCGAGAAACGGTCGAACCTCGGCCAGATGATCCGCGTCCGCGCGGCCAACGGTCAGGTACTGGTGTCGCTTGGACCGAGCTTCGGGCGCTGGCTGCCCTACGACCAGATCCCGGCGGAAATGCGCGCCGCGATGATTTCGACCGAAGACCGCCGGTTCCGCAGCCATATCGGGGTCGACCCGATCGGCATCGGCCGCGCCGTCACCTCCGCAATCGTCAACGGCAAGCGGGTCCGGGCGACCTCGACCATCACCCAGCAGCTCGCGCGCAACGTCTTCCTGACCAACAACCGCAACGTCATGCGCAAGGTCAAGGAAGGCATCCTCGCGCTCGCGCTGGAGCGGAAATTCTCCAAGGACCAGATTCTCGAACTCTACCTCAACCGGGTCTACTTCGGCGGCGGCGCCTATGGCATCGACGCCGCATCGCGCAAATTCTTCGGTCACGGCGCCGATCACCTGAGCCTCGGCGAAGCGGCGATCATCGCCGGGCTGGTCAAGGCACCGTCGAACTATTCGCCCACGGCCGACATCGAAGCGGCGCGCTCGCGCTCCGGCGTCGTCCTGCAAACGATGGTCCGCAACGGCTTCATCAGTTCCGACGCCGCCGCCTCCGTCGATCCGGCTCATGTCCGGATCCAGCCGACGAGCAAGCAGAACAGCGTGCGCTACTTCACCGACTGGGCGCTGCCCCAGCTCGAGACGCTGATCGACCAGACCCAGGATCCGATCGACGTCTGGACGACGCTCGACCCGGGCATGCAGGTTGCGGCCGATCGGGCGATCCAGGCCAATGCGCCCAACGGTGCGCAGGGCGCTTTGGTCGCGATCGACCAGGACGGCGCCGTCCGGGCGATGGTCGGCGGCCGCGATTATGTCTCGTCGATCTACAATCGCGCCACCCAGGCCGAGCGCCAGCCGGGATCGGCGTTCAAGTTGTTCGTCTATCTGACCGCGCTCGAATCCGGCATGAAGCCGACCGACACGATCGTCGACGAGCCGGTGACGATCGACGGCTGGACCCCACGCAACTCGACCCGCACCAACCTCGGCCCGGTCACGCTGCGCGAGGCCTTTTCGCGGTCGATCAACACGATCAGCGCCAAGATCGGCGCGCAGCTCGGCTTTTCGACCATCGCCGACATGGCCCGGCGCTTCGGCATCTCGACCCCGATCTCGGTCTATCCCTCGATGGTGCTGGGGACGAGCGACGTGCGGCTGATCGACATGACCCGGGCGTTCGCGTCGGTCGCCAACAAGGGCGCGGCCGTCACCCCCTACGGGATTCGGAAGGTGGTCACCGCCGACGGCCGGTTGCTCTATCAGCACGAACCGGCCGAGGAGCGGCCGCTGGTCGCGCCGTGGGTCGCGGCGGAAATGACCGATCTCCTGCAGTCCGCGGTGCTCACCGGCACCGGGCGCGCGGCGCAGATCGGACGGCCGGTCGCCGGCAAGACCGGGACCACCACCTCAAACAAGGACGGCTGGTTCATCGGCTTTTCGAGCGGCCTGACCACGGGGGTGTGGATGGGCCGCGACGATGCGCGCAGAGTGGCGGGCCTCCAGGGAGGCACGGCGCCGGCGCGCGCGTTCCACGATTTCATGGCCGTCGCCGTCGCCAACCGCCCGGTCACCGCGTTCGACACCCAGGTGCCGATGCCCGACTGGCAGCTGACCCCCGAAGAGGAAATGTTCGGGGACGCCGAGGTCGACGTCAACGCCATGCAGCCGCTGGTCGACGAGAACGGCAATCCGCTGACGATGCCGATACCGATGCAGCCGGGCGCTCCGCCGCCGCTGGTACGGCCCGACGGCACCGGCGAACCGTCGCAGCAGGAGCTGGATCAGGCCTTCCCGCCGCAGCCGGGCGCGCGGCCGCCGATCATTCCGCGCCAGCCGCCGCCGCCGCCGCGCCAGCCCGATCCGCGCTCAGCTCCCCCGCCCGAGCCGACGGAGCCGAGGCCCCAGACGCCGTAACGTCGTTTTGGCCTGGGACAGGCCGGGCCCGAACAGCCTCGCCTCGAGCGCCTTGAACTTCGGACCGTGATTGAGGTGGACGAGGTGGGCGACCTCGTGGGCGACGACGTAACGGCGCGCCTCGGGCGGCGCGAGGATCAGCCGCCAGCTCAGACGGATCCGGCCGTCCGACGAGCAACTGCCCCAGCGCGTTCCGGCGTCGCCGACGCTGACGCCTGAAGGCTTGGCGTTCGCCAGTGCGGCGAATTCCCCCGTCTCGGCGGACATCCTGTCCAGTGCCAGCCGCTTCAGGAACGTCGCGATTCGCCGTTCGAAACCCTCCCTCGGGCCGCCACAGCGAAGTTCGCCGGACTCGACTCGCGGCGTCCGCGGCGCGGATTCGGCCCAGACCAGCACCGTTTCCTGGCCTTCGATCGGGATGATCGCGCCCGGCGCAAAGGGCTCGCACGACGCGCTGCCTGCCAGTTGAGCCTCGATCCATTCGCGCTGGTCGAGCGCCCAGGCGAGCGCCGAGCGCCGGCTGGTGCGGACCGGGCACGTCAGCTTCAGGATTCCGCGGACGTCGTCGTAGCGCAGGCGCAGGCGCCGGGCGCTGCGCATCGGCCGGATCTCGATTGGCGCGGGAAGCTCGGCGAGGAGCGCAGCTTCAGAGCGGGCGCTCGACCACATGCCACTCGAGCTCCCCCGCATCCTCTTCGCTGACCGTCCACCCACGGGTCGACTGGCCGGCCTCGTGCACCGTCTCCCGGCTGCCCGAGATCAGGTAATGCCACTTTGGCAACGGTCGGCCATCGGCCCGCAGCCGATAGGCGCAAGTCTCCGGCAGCCAGTCGAGCGAGCCGAGACTCCGCCGGTCCAGCTTCACGCAATCCGAAACCCGCTGCATGCGGTGCGGATAGTCGAGACAGCGGCCGTTGCGCCGGTCGAGCAGCTTGCACGCGACGTTGGTCGGATAGAGGAGTCCGGTTTCCTCGTCCTCGAGCTTGTGGACGCAGCAGCGGCCGCAGCCGTCGCACAAGGCTTCCCATTCACCGCGGTTCAGCGCCGACAGCGGTTTTTCCCAAAATGGCGAACCGGCATTCATGACAAGGCCACCCATGCTCTGCTAACCGGCACCGATCAAGCGGGGTGCTCGATGCTTAAGTCCATGAACTCTTTCAGATTCGCCATTGCCGCGCTCGCGCTCGCGATCGGCGGAGCAATGGTTTCCGCCCAGACGATCGGCGGATACGACGGCTATATGTTCGTCGACGCGGTCAAGAAGAAGGACGGCGACAAGGTCCTCGAACTGCTCCGCAAGGACGGCCCGGGGATCGCCAACGCCAAGGACGCCACCGGCAATACCGCGCTGATCGTCGCGATCACCGACCGCAGCGAGAATTTTACCGGCTTCCTGCTGAACCAGGGCGCCGACCCCAATCTCGCCGGAAAGGGCGGCGACACGCCGCTCATCGCCGCGGCGCGAGTCGGCTATGAAGAGGCGGTCGAATGGCTGCTGGGGCAGGGCGCCAAGATCGACGGCACCAATCGGATGGGCGAAACCGCGCTGATCGTCGCGGTGCAGCAGCGCCAGTTGCCGATGGTCCGGACATTGCTCGCGGCCGGGGCCAATCCCGACAAGACCGACAATGCGGCGGGCCTATCGGCGCGCGATTATGCCGCCCGGGACACGCGGTCGCGCGACATCCTCCAGGCGATCGAAGCGAAGAAGCCGAAGACCGCGGCGGCGAGCCGCTAGCGGCCTTCGCCCAGGGTCGGATCGATCTGGGCGGCCAGGCGCCGCGCGGCGCGGCGGGCGAAGTGCAGCACCTCCGCCTTGCGCCTCGCGCCGGCCAGCGGCCGATGCGCCGCCTCGCGCGCGATCGCCGCATCGTAACGGTCGGCGACGATCAGCCCGGCCTCTCCGGGAAGGAACCGCTCCCCCTCGCAAATCCCGGCGAGCGACGGCGGCACCGCCCAGTAGAAACGATCGCAATAATCGAGATAGTCGAACCATTTGCCGTCGCCGACGAGGTCCGCCTTGGCGACCTTGATCTCGACGATCGTCAGCCCGCCCTTGGCGTCGATCGCCATCATGTCGGCGCGCCGCCCGTTGGGCAGCGGCACTTCGCACATCGCGAACAGGTCGTGGCGGCAGAACAGCCGAGTCACGCCGCGCGCGACTTCGGCGGCGATCGGCGGAGCGTCGGTGAAGCAGAGAGAATCGGGCAGGCTGGCCATCGGACGAGCCTAGAACAAAGCGGGACCGCCGCAAAGGCGATCCCGCTGTCCCACCCGCATTCGAACGCGTGTTAGCGATAGAAGACGTGATTGCCGATCGACGCCACGCGCTTCAGCCGCCAGCCTGGCGACACGTAGCGGGCGTGGAAGAACAAGGCGTTGCCGACCTCGCTGTCCTTGAGGTCCTGGTCGACGATCTTGGCGACCGCAACCGCGGTCTGCCACTGCTTGCTCGACCGCGGCACCGCCGGCAGCGAGCGGCCATGAACGAACGAGAACTGCCCACGCTGGAACAGCACGCCACAATAGGACGGCGGGAACCGGCCGCCCGACTTGGCGCGGTTGGCGATCACCTGGCCGACGGCCAGCTGGCCGGAGAGCGGCTCGCTCTTCGATTCGAAATAGATGCCGACCGCGAGGCATTCGACTTCGCGGCTGCCGGCCTCGGCGCCGCGCATGTCGGCCACCAGGCCGGCGAGATCGCGGTGCGCGCGCACCGGAGCCGCTTCAGGCTCGTCGCTGTCTGTCGTGGTGGTGGTGGTCGTGACGGCTTGAGCGCCCGGCCCGGAGAGCTGCGTTTCGCCCTCGGGATCGAGCAAATCGGGAACCGGAACCTCGGGGAGGCTGGCAACGGTCACCGGGGTCAGCGGCGCATTCGGCGTGTCGGCTTGGGCGGGAGCGACAATCGTCGCACCCAAGGCAGCGCACATGAGCAACGCTGAGCGAAGTACTGGCAACATGAAATCCGCAATAATTGCGGTGAATCACAAGAATAATCAGGCTAGTGTGATTTCGCGATTACTTCCGCGACCCGCCCTTTGTGATACCCCGTCTCGCGTGGCATTCCAGCGGTTGTTCCGCGCAGAAATGCCCCCCGCTCTTGTTGTTGGCTCGGGTTTCTGCGCGGCACCGCGCCCGGTCAACCCAAAGCGGTCGTTTCAGCGATGAACCGTTCAGGGTCCGCGATATCCAGTTCGATCGCCCACAAATCCGGGTCGAACCGAAGCCGTTTCGCGAGGAACGCCGCAACTTCCTGGGAATCGGCCGACTCGTCCGGCCCGGTCGGCTGCCACCGGTAGCCGCCGTCGAGCGACAGAATCCGCTCGAGGCACGCGAAATGGCGGCCGCGGCTGGTGATCAGCAGGAGCAGCGCGCCGCCGTCGGCATCGCCGCGATGGACGATCGTCGCGAACCCGCCTTCGCCTTCGATGCGGCGCGCCAGAGCGGTGATCTCGAGCTTGGCCGGAAGCCGGCCGCTAAGCGGCGTCGCGCTCATCCGCGCCCATCAGCACCGCGGCGAGCGCGTCGCGGCTGCGCGCTCCGCGCATTTTCTCGAGCGTCGGGATGTGCCGGGTGATCCGGCTGACCGCTGCCAGCGCCTTCAAATGCTCGGCGCCGGCATCGGGCGGGGACAGCAGCAGGAACACGAGATCGACCGGCTTGCCGTCGATCGCCTTGTAATCGAGCGGCTCGGAGAGGCGCGTGAACATGCCGTAGATCCGGCCCAGGCCGTCGATCTTGCCGTGCGGAATGGCGACGCCATGGCCGAAGCCGGTCGTGCCCAATTGCTCGCGCTCTGTCAGGCTGGCGAGGATCGGCGCGGAATCCGTTCCCAGGCGCTGGCCGGCGAGGTTGGCGAGCTGCTGCAGCAACGAGCGCTTGTTGCCGCCCGACAGGCGGGTCGTGATCGCGTCGAAATCGAGAAAATCGCCAAGCTGCATCGGGTCACTCGCCACGGGGCGCGGCCAGTTAGGCCTGACCGCGCGCAATTGGAAATGGGATTAGTCGTCGTGCGGCTCAACCCAGCCGATGTTTCCGTCCTCTCGGCGGTAGATCATATTGAGCTGACCGGTCGCCGAATTCTCGAACATCAGCGCCGTCGTGTTGCGCAGGTCCATCAGCATGACCGCGTCCGACACGCTCGAGCGCGGGATATCGACCTGGGTTTCGGCGACGATGGCCGGATAGCTGGCCTCGCGGTCGACGCCCTGCGGAGCGCCGGCGAAGATCGTATAAGCGGCATTCTCGACATAGGGCTGGGCCGCTTCGTCGACCTTATGGTCCTTGAGGCGGTTGGTGTAGCGGCGGAGCTGCTTTTCGATCCGGTCCGCGGCGCCGTTGAACGCCATCTGCGCCTCACGCGCACTGTAGGACGCCTTGAGGACGACGCCCTGGACCACCGGAGCGACGATGTCGCAGGTGAAATCGTTGTTGGGCCCGCGGCCGAACGTGACGTTGGCGCCGACGCTTCGGGAAAAGTATTTTTCGGTGATTTCCGCCATTCGGGTGGCGGCGTGCTCGCGAAGGGTTTCCCCCGTGTCGACTTGGTGACCTGCGACCCGAACGTCCAATGTCCTGGCTCCTTCAGGCTATGTGGTTCGACGGCGGCTTAGGACCGCGCCCGGACTTGCGTCAACCAGCCTCGGCGAAGCGTGCCCAAAGCGGGTTGGTGAGCTTGGCGATAAACGCGCGGTGACGCTCAAGTTCCGCAACCAGCGCCGAATGGGGCCGCGGAGCGCGCGGTTCGCGAATGCGGACGGTGCCGGCCGGAGCAGTGACGTGAATCCGGTCGGTGTCGGCGACCAGCCCGAGCCCGATCTGCCGCCCGCCCGTGAGCTCGACATAGACCTGCGCCAGCAGCTGGGCGTCGAGCAGCGCGCCGTGCTTGACCCGATGGCTGCGGTCGATTCCGAAGCGCATGCACAAGGCATCGAGGCTGTGCTTCGCGCCGGGATGTTTCGAGCGGGCCAGCGTCAACGTGTCGACCATCCGGTTCATCCCGACCGGCGGGCGCCCGCACCGCTCGAGCTCGAAATTGAGGAAGCCGAAGTCGAACCCCGCATTGTGCGCGACGAGCGGCGAGTCCTCGATGAAGTCGAGCAGTTCGTCGACGCTTTCGCCAAAGCGCGGCTTGTCGGACAGGAACAGGTTGCTGAGCCCGTGGATTTCCTGCGCCTCGAACGGCATGTCGCGCTCGGGATTGAAATAAGCGTGGAAGTGCCGGCCGGTTTCGACCCGGTTGAACATTTCCACGCAGCCGATCTCGACCATGCGGTCGCCGCCGGTCGGGTTCAGCCCCGTGGTTTCGGTATCGAAGACGATTTCCCGCACGAGCGAAACTATCGACTCGCGGGGACTCCGAGACAAGCAAGAATATCGCGGACCTGGGCTTCAGTTGTGGATAGGTCGGTGCCCGTGTCGATCACGAAATCGGCCCGGGCGCGTTTCTCATCGTCGGGCAGCTGGCGCTCCAGGATCGCCGCGAGCTTTTGCTCGGTCATCCCCGGCCGCGGCAGGACCCGCGCGCGCTGAACCTCTCTCGGCGCGGAGACGACGATAACTTTGTCGAAGTCGCCTTCGCCGGCGGTTTCGAACAGCAGGGGAATCTCGAACAGCAGCACCGGCTCGTCGCGATGCCTGGCGACAAACTCCTGACGCGCTTGATGGACCGCGGGATGAATCAGCCGCTCGAGCGCGGCGAGCTTGTCCGGATCGCCGAGCGCGGTTTGCGCAAGCGCTTCGCGGTCGAGCTGGCCGCCATTTACGGTGCCCGGAAACCGGGCGCCAATGGCTTCGACCAGCGAGCCCCCGGACCCTTGGAGCCGCCGGACTTCGCGGTCGGCGTCGAACACGGGAACCCCGGCGCGCTCGAACATTTCGGCGACGGTCGACTTGCCCATGCCGATCGAACCGGTCAGCGCGACCTTGATCACGATTGCAGCAGCCCACGCTCGCGAAGAGCGCCGAGCAGCGGAATCAGCGGCATGCCGAGGATGGTGAAATGGTCGCCGTCGATCCGTTCGAACAATTGCACCCCGCGGCCCTCCAGCCGGAACACGCCCACGGTGTACCCGACCTCGGGCCATTCGGCATCCAGATAGGTCGCGATGAATTTGTCAGATAGGGAGCGGACCTGAAGCGTCGCGCTGTCGGCATGGCTCCAGTCGACGCGGCCGCCGCGCGCCAGCGCCACCGCGCTCGTCAGCCGCATCGGCTTCGCCGAAAAGAAACGGAGATGCTCGGCGGCCTCGGCACGGTCGCGGGGCTTGTCGAACAGCCGGCCGGCGACGCTGACCACGCTGTCGCTGCCGATCACCCAATCATCGCCGGGCACGCTTCGCGCCTTGGCCGCCGCAAGCTCCGAGGCGATGTCGGTCGGGTCGGTTAGACGCGCTTTCAGCACGGCCTCGTCGACGTCCGGCTTCACCGCGACATAATCGACCCCCGCTGAATCGAGCAGCTGGCGGCGAATGGCGCTGGTCGAAGCGAGAATCAGGCTCACCTGAAAACCTTGTGGAAAAGACACCCGGAAACGCCGGCGCGGTCCTGGGGACGCGGCCGCAGCCTGCGCCATTCCACAGCCGTCAGCGGCTGTCCAAAGATTCATCCACGGGGACAGATTCGGTCCCCAGCCTGTGAATCGCGGGCGCGACTCTGCGCGAAGCCCGAAATGTAAGAGTGCGGGAGCGATGGCCCACTTGTTGGCAAATCCGGGATGCGCGCCTAAGCCCCGCTGTCCCGCGGCCAACTACATCATCAATCTATCTTAGAATCTAATTATAAAGGGGAGAAGTAAGGGTGGGCGCCAATCCCGGTGACGCACCGGACGACATGGCTGCCAAGCCCTTGCTGAGGGTCCTTCGCGGCGAGCGGGTCGATCCGCCGCCGATGTGGATGATGCGCCAAGCCGGACGCTATCTGCCCGAGTACCGCCAGCTGCGCGAAGACAAGGGCAGTTTCCTCGAGCTCGTTTACGACAGCGACGCGGCGGCCGACGTCACTCTTCAGCCGCTCGAGCGATTCCCCGGCCTCGACGCAGCGATTCTGTTTTCCGACATCCTGATCGTACCCTTCGCAATCGGACAGAATCTGACGTTCGTTGCCGGCGAGGGGCCGCGGCTGACGCCGCCGCTGGTGGGCTCTTCGCTCGATCAGTTGACTCCGTTCCTGACGCGGCTCGAGCCGATCTACGATACGGTCCGGAAGGTTCGCGGTCGCCTCGGCGCGGACAAAACGCTGATCGGCTTCAGCGGCAGCCCGTGGACGGTCGCAACCTATATGATCGCCGGCGAGGGCAGCCGCGACCAGGTCGACGCGCGGACCCTCGCCTATCGCGATCCTGGGCAGTTCGCCGAAATCATCGAGCGCATCGAAGGCGTGACGTTCACCTATCTTTCGGGTCAGGCGGAAGCCGGCGCCGAAGCGCTGCAATTGTTCGACAGCTGGTCCGGCAGCCTGGCCCCGGCCGAATTCGAGCGCTGGGTCATCGCCCCGACCGCGCGGCTGGTCGAACGCCTGAAGGCGGACCATCCGCGGGTGCCGGTGATCGGCTTTCCCAAAGGGGCGGGCGGAAAGCTTGCGGCCTACGCGCGCGAAACGCAGGTGGATGCGATCGGGCTGGACGAGACGGTCGACCCGGGCTGGGCGGACCGCGAACTGCCCGTAGGCCTGCCGGTCCAGGGCAACCTCGATCCTCTGGCCCTGCGCGCCGGCGGCGAAGCGCTGCATGGCGCTGCGCGGCAAATCCTTGACGCGTTCCCCGGGCGCCCGCACATCTTCAACCTCGGGCACGGGATCCTCCAGGACACTCCGATCGCCAACGTCGAGGAGCTGATCGAAGTGGTGAAGAGGGGCGGATGACGGGACTTCACCTGACCAACTTTCTCGGCGCCGCTTATCCGTGGGTGAAGGCAGCGCACGTGACCTTCGTCATCTTCTGGATGGCCGGCCTGTTCCTGCTGCCGCGCTTCTTCGTCTATCACCAGGAAGCGGCGGTCGGCTCGCCCGAAGACCGGGCGTGGATCGAACGCGAAGCGCGCGTCCGGTCGATCATCCTGACTCCGGCGATCGGGCTGGTCTGGATCCTCGGCCTGATGCTCGCCTTCAACATCGACGCCTGGCACCAGGGCTGGTTCATGGCCAAGTTCGCGCTGGTTGTCGCGCTCAGCGCCTATCAGGGCTGGCTCGGTGCCTACGCCAGGAAGCTCGCCGCGGGACAGCGGCCGCTGACCGGTCGCGCGGTACGGATGATCAACGAGATCCCCGGAATCGCCGCGGCAATCATCGTCGTCCTGGTGATCGTCAAACCCTTTTAACTCAGCAGCGTGGGCACGATATTGTTGATCAGGGTGCCGGCGACGGCCATCGCCAGCACGGCGAGCTCCTGACCGCGGGTTCGGATCCTCGGCCGGCGCCACAGCAGGATCCCTACGACACACGCTCCGAGGAACGGGAAGACCAGGATGTTGGCCTCGCCGGCGCCGGCGAGGTCGAGCCGGGTCAGCCGGTGAGCCGCTTCGGTCATCCCGCTGAAGAAGCCGCGAATCCCGAACAATCGCTCGAGCGGCGACGGCGACAGGCCGAGCTTTGCCTCGAGCCGAACGAGCGGATTATTGTCGAGTGCCGCGAACGCGGTGAGGGCGCCCAGCAGCAGAAGCCGGGCGCTTAGCGGCGGATCAGGCGCCACCCGTCTGCGGCTTGCGCACGATCAGATAGACCGGCAGCGCGATGATGCAGAACAGGAAGGTCAGGATTCCCCAGAGGATTCCGTTCATGCCGCGCGTTTCCGCATCCTTGTAGACCCAGATGCCGATCGCAGCGGCGATGATGATTCCGATCAGCTGCGGAATGCCGAACCCGTTGTTCATGTCGTTAGTCCCCCGTCGAATGACGAGCGGACTATCCTTCAACAACCGTGCGCAGACAAGAGAACAAATCCGGCATTGCTCCATGCGGCTTTCGCAACGCTTCGGCGCTGCTGCCGGCCACTGCCGATTGACAGAGGCACCGCCCGGACATACCTCGATGATCAGGCGGCTCCGGCCAGTTCTCTCTCTCGCCGGCGACCGTCCTTCCGTCACAAGCGGCGTCCTGCCGCCCTCCGGCTTTGTCGATCCAATAGAGAAGCTCGAGCAATTCTCCCCAAGAAAAGACCACCTATGCATTTGAAAGATTTGAAAAAGAAAACGCCCGCCGAGCTCGTTGCGATGGCCGAGGAGATGGGCGTCGAGGGCGCATCGACGATGCGCAAACAGGATCTGATGTTCTCCGTCCTCAAGATCCAGGCCGAAAACGGCGTCGAGATCATGGGCTCGGGAACGATCGAGGTCCTCAACGACGGCTTCGGCTTCCTCCGCTCGGCCGAGGCCAATTATCTCGCCGGTCCCGACGACATTTACGTGACGCCGTCGATCGTCCGCCGTTTCGGGTTGCGCACCGGCGACACTCTGGAGGGCGAAATCCGCGGTCCCAAGGAAGGCGAGCGCTATTTCGCCTTGACCCGCGTCAGCCAGATCAACTTCGACGATCCCGAAGCGGTGCGCCATCGCGTCAACTTCGACAATTTGACGCCGCTCTATCCCGACGAGAAGCTGACCCTCGACAGCGCCGACCCGACGGTCAAGGACAAGTCGGCGCGGGTGATCGACATCGTCTCGCCGCAGGGTAAGGGCCAGCGCACGCTAATCGTCTCGCCGCCGCGCGTCGGCAAGACGGTGATGCTTCAGAACATCGCCAAGGCGATCACCGACAACCACCCCGAGGTGTTCCTGCTGGTGCTGCTGGTCGACGAGCGGCCGGAAGAAGTCACCGACATGCAGCGCAGCGTGAAGGGCGAGGTCATCTCCTCGACCTTCGACGAACCGGCCAGCCGCCACGTCCAGGTCGCCGAGATGGTGATCGAGAAGGCCAAGCGCCTGGTCGAGCACAAGAAGGACGTGGTGATCCTGCTCGATTCGATCACCCGTCTGGGGCGCGCCTACAACACCGTCGTGCCGAGCTCGGGCAAGGTGCTGACCGGCGGTGTCGACGCCAACGCGCTGCAGCGCCCAAAGCGGTTCTTCGGCGCCGCGCGCAACATCGAGGAAGGCGGCTCGCTGTCGATCATCGCCACCGCGCTGATCGATACCGGCAGCCGCATGGACGAGGTGATCTTCGAAGAGTTCAAGGGCACCGGCAATTCCGAAATCGTGCTCGACCGCAAGGTGGCCGACAAGCGGGTGTTCCCGGCGCTCGACGTCGGCAAGTCCGGCACGCGCAAGGAAGAGCTGCTGGTCGATCAGAGCAAGCTCTCCAAGATGTGGGTGCTGCGCCGCATCCTCATGCAGATGGGCACGATCGACGCGATGGAGTTCCTGCTCGACAAGATGAAGGACTCGAAGACCAACGAGGACTTCTTCGCAACTATGAACCAGTAAGAGAGGCGCGGCGGCTCAGCCGTCGCGCATTTC
>JBJMUB010000081.1:0-28811 GCA_045811385.1 Sphingomicrobium sp.
GACAACGACAGCTTCGAGGTCGCGGGCCGCGGGGAACTACAACTCGGAGTCCTGATTGAAACATTGCGCCGCGAGGGCTTCGAGCTCGGCATCAGCCGTCCCCGGGTGCTCTACCGCGACGGCCCCTCGGGGCGCGAGGAGCCGTACGAGACCGTCCTGATCGACGTCGACGACGAATTCGCCGGCACGGTCATCGACAAGATGGCGCTGCGCAAGGCCGAGATGACCGACATGCGCCCCTCGGGCGGCGGCAAGACCCGCCTGACGTTCAGCGCGCCGAGCCGCGGGCTTATCGGCTATCACGGCGAGTTCCTGTCCGACACGCGCGGCACCGGCATCATGAACCGCCTGTTCGAGCGCTACGGCCCCTACAAGGGCCCGATCGCCGGCCGCCAGAACGGAGTCCTGATCTCGATGGAGCAGGGCCCCGCCGTCGCCTACGCGCTGAACGCGCTCGAGGAGCGCGGAACCCTGTTCGTCTCGCCCGGCGAGATGCTCTACGAAGGCATGGTCATCGGCGAGAACGCCAAGCCCCAGGACCTCGAGGTCAATCCGCTCAAGAGCAAGCAGCTCACCAACTTCCGCGCATCCGGCAAGGACGAAGGCATCCGCCTGACCCCGCCGCGCCGGATGAGCCTCGAGCAGGCCATCGCCTACATTCAGGACGACGAGCTGGTCGAGGTGACGCCGAAGGCGGTGCGGATTCGCAAGCGCTTCCTCGACCCTCACGAGCGCAAGCGCGCCGCCCGCCAGAGCGAAGCGGCCTAAAATCCTCCCCGGAACGGGGAGGGGGACCAGCGTAGCTGGTGGAGGGGGGTCGGAGCCCGGGCGGGCTCGTTTCCGCGGCTAGATCCCGAGCGTCATTTCCGCCAGCAGCCGATCGACCCGCAGCAGGCCCTCGTCGCTGTGCAGCGCGACCTGGAGCGGCTGGCCCTGGAGCTCGCGGTGGCGCGTGTTGAGGAAGGCGATGACCGGCCCCGCCTCGCCGAAATGGTGCCACGCGTGGCGCAGCACGTCACTCTGCCGCCTTTTCTGTTCGGGCGTCAGCCGCGGGCCGGGGTTGGCCCTGCGGAAGGTGCGCATGTGCGGGCCGCGACGGGCGGTCGCCGGCGTCTCCACGCGCGGGCTCATGTGATCGCTCCCGGACTCGGGCGTCCGGCGCCGAGCGCGCTCCGCATCGCGTGGATCTGCGCGGCGAACTGCCGGGCGAAGCGATCGTGGATCCGCCGCGCGCGCGGAGTCCGCGCTTGCGTCGCGAGCATCACCGAGAGCTGGTGCCGGTGCAGCAGGATGTTGAGGTCCATGGGGCGATGCTCCTGTTCGAAAGGTGGGGCGGCCTAGCTGAGCGCGAAGGCCAGCGCTCCGGCGACCACGGCAAAGGTCAAGACGACGGACACCGAACGGCCCAGCCAGGCGCCGCGCGGCAGGGTCTGTTCGGTCATGGCGACACCAGGGTCAGGGTTGGTGGGCCAAGGTCCTGGTCGGCCGCCCGGTCGTACAGCGTGCGGCGCGCGGCGGGGACGGGCGTGTTGCGGCGGATGAAGGCTTCGGCCTCGCGCATGGTGGCGAAGCCGCGCTCGCTGTCGATGCAGCCATGATGGCTGAGCACGACCTTGTAGGGCAGCCTGCTGTCGGGGGTGCGCACGATGCGCCCCGCGGTCGAGCTCATGTGCCCACCCTCATTGTCTCACTCGGCCTCGCCGGCGCGGTTCGCCGCCTCTTCGGCGGCGGAACGGAACGCGGTGAAATGCTGGCCTGGCGGCGGCATCGGCGGCTTGGAGTTGGGCATCGAGCGTCTCCCAAAGGGCGGTAGCGGCCGCGCGGTCCGGCGCGGTCTTGCGACGGACGGGACCCCGAGAGGACCCGCCCGCGCACCCCGTTAGATCGTCTGCAGGTTCACGGCCGTGTTGCGGCCGTCCTTGGCGTTGATGTCGTAGGACAGGCGCTGGCCCTCCTTGGGCTGGCTCTTGTCGGGCCACGAGAAAGCGTTGCGGTCGAACTTCAGCTGCTCGCCGCCCTGCTCGGCCTTGATCGAGCCGAAGCCTTTGCTTTCGTCGAAGGACTCGACGGTTCCGAAATATTTCATGGTTGTGCCTTTCCTTGCCGAAGCGCCCGAATTGGCGCCTCGCGGCTAAGAGGCGATAAAGATAGGAAAAAACGCGCCAAAGCGCTCAAACCGTCGATCCCGACTGGTAGCAAGAATTACATAGGAGTTCCAAGGCGGCAGCGCAATGGGCATAAAAACAAAATGAATAAAATCGCCGACGATTGTAATATTTGACTTCAGATCGACTGCAACATATCGAAGATTATTCTATACAAATCACTTCGTCAGGTTCATTTATCAAGGGTCTCAGGCTCTTGTCCCGCCTGAAAGGCCAAATTTTTGACGAAATCCATGCCCTTGACGGTGAGGGAGACCGCGCAAGATTGTTTGAGCGGACCTGTCGACCGGCGATGTTGGAGCGGCGTTCAAGCGGACCATAATGACCGGATGGCGAAGCTGTCCGATGCCTATGCCGCCGCCTACGAGGGCGACGTGCAGTTCGCGACACGGCCGGGCCAGCGCACTTACCTGATGCAGCGCGCCCGAAGGCACCGCAAGGATGCCCAGCTTCGTCGCGCCGCCGCGCATAAGCACCGTTCGACTGCCGCGGCGCGGTCGGCCTGAGGCTCAGCGCTTTCGAAGATGGCGCAGCGGATTGCGCTTGTTCAGCTGCCGGCGATCGAGGTCCTTGCTCGCCAGCCTCGCGACCAGCGCGTACATCGGGACGAGCGCGGCCAGGCCAAGCCAGACGCTGAGGTAGAACAGTGGAACCACGGTGAGCGCGAGCAGCAGCAAAAGGAGTTTGTATCGGTCCACCGCTGTTTAATGAGCGTGCTCGACCGTCGCGTCCACCACTGCTCCGAGCGCGAATATCGTGCCGCGCCGACGTCACGCCTCATTCATCGAGCGCATGCTACCACGGCGCATCACCTGAGACCGCAACCGAGCGCCCTGTGACAGAGAGACCTTCGAGTGCTCTCGCTCGCAGGAGACGATCCATGGAAAAAGCTTATTGGCTCGGCCGCAAGAGGGCATCGCTGAAGCTCGCCCAAAACGCCGCGGGCGCCGAAGCCCGGCTCGCGTATTACGATCTTGCCGGGCGCTATAGCGTCAAGGCCGTTTCGGTCGAAACGCAGCTGATCGACCTTGTCGACGCCCGGCCAACTGCAATTCGAGCCATCCGATGATTTCCGTGTCGGAGACCCCGGCGATGCTGCAGGCGGCACGGGTGGTGGGCTCCTTTGCGGCCGTCTCGTTGATGTTCGCAGTGGCTGCCTGGGTGAAACCGGGTGGCCGATCGCTGCAACGGCTCGATGGCCGGTCAGAGCCTGGGCAAACCGAGCTTGCCGCTCGGCTTCTCGTGCTCGCCTTCGGCTTGAGCGCTTTGGCGGCGGCCCTGGCCATCGTCGATTGGATCCGCTGAGGTCGCGGAGCAAACTCCTTGCAAACCAGCCAGCTTGATTTGTGTTAGGTTCTTTTAAGCCAACCGTGTAAGTTGTTAGCATCACCGGCAATCGCAAGGCGCGCCGGTGGCTGAGAGTCGTGCGACGCTCCCGCCTGACGGAGCAGACTCATGAGAGAGATTCACGATGTGGCCGAGGCGCAAGGGCTTGCGCTGGCCATCGTCGATACGCTTCCCGAGCCTTTTCTGGTCCTCGATGACACGCTTCGCCTGCTCGCCGGAAGCCGCTGCTTCTACGAGGTGTTCGGCGAGGACCCGGCAACGGCCCGCGGCAGATCGCTGTTCGACCTGTCCGCCGGCCAATGGGACATCCCCGGCCTCCGGCAGCTGCTCACTGCCGTCGTTCCACAGCACACCGCCCTCGAAGGCTTCGAGTTCGAACAGGACTTCGGCGAGCGCGGCACGCGGACGATCCAGCTCAACGCCCTCCCGATCCGCGACGACGGCGGCAACAGCCGCATGGTCCTGCTGGCGATCAAGGACATCACGGACCGTCGCGAATCGGAGAAGGAAAAGCAACGCCTGCTCGAGCACACCGAGGAGCTGCTCGAGCAGCAGCGCACCCTGCTCCGCGAGATGCGTCATCGGATCGCCAACAGCCTGCAGATCATCGCCAGCATCCTGCTCCTGAAGGCGGGGTCAGTATCGTCCGAGGAGACCAAGAACGAGCTGCGCGCGGCCCACCAGCGGGTGATGTCCGTCGCCGCCGTGCAAAACCATTTGAACACGTCCGAGGGAATCGAGCAGATCGAAATGGGGCCTTACCTGACCAAGCTCAGCGCGGGGCTCGCATCGTCGATGGTTGGACCCCGGCAGAATATCGATATCGCCGTGGCGGCGAGCGAAGGCGCCCTGCCCACCAGTCACGCGGTCAGCGTCGGCCTGATCGTCACCGAGCTGATTATGAACGCCATCAAATACGCTTTCCCCAAGACCCGCGCTTCGGCGCGCATCCGGGTCACGTTCGAAAAGGCCAAGTCGGACTGGAAGCTAACCGTGTCGGATAACGGTGTCGGCCGGTCGCGGAGCAACGATTCAAAGGAATCGACCGGTCTCGGCACGGCGTTGATCGCGGCGCTCGCCAAACAGCTCAATGCGCAGATCTCTGAGATCTCGTCACGCAAGGGGCTCACCCTCGCGGTGACCCGCTCGACCTTCGAATCCCGCTTGCCCGTCGCCGCCTAAGAAAAAAGGACGCCCGGCCGAAGCCGAGCGTCCTTTCCCCTCGCGACGAACTGAAACTAGCCGCGTACGATGTCGAGCAGCGCGAGGATCATCTGGGACTGGCGGTCGATCTGATAGACGCGGCCGTTGTCGTAGCCGTAATAGAAGCGGTCGGTGTCGACATATTCGGTCCGGTACTGGACCGGCATGGTCACGATCCGCGCCGTGGCGTGCTGCCCGATCCGGGCGTCGCCGTGGAACCGGTCGCCGGGATGCAATCCGGCGAAACGGGCATCGGCAACCCAGTGACCATCGCGGTCTCCGCTTTCCCAGGCGAGGGGCTGATTGCGGCCGTTGTGGTTGCGGGCGGCGAAGCGGATGTCCTTGGCGAGCTCGGTGCTGCGGTGGATCAGGATCGCATGCTCGCGGCCGCTGATGCCGCTCGGGCCGAACCTTTGCTCGAGGCGCACCAGGCGGTCGAGGTCGGCGCGCAGGGAAACGCTCTCGCGGCGCGAAATCGTCCCGCGGCTGATGCCGTTGTCCAGCTGGACCTGAAGCTGGTGGCTGTACGTCCGCTCATGGCCCCACTGGGCCGAGGCAGGCGCCGCGAGCGAAAGCGCGGCGACGGCCGCCATCGTGGTGTAGATCATTTTCATGGGATGTTCCTTGGTCCCCACGTCCGGGGGAGGCGGTTGCACTGCCGACCTTCGAGCCGCGCCGATCCGGCGGCAATGTCTGACAAGGCGAACGGAGGCGGCATGCCGCCTCCGTTCAAAGTCGGTTAGATGGTCTGGAGGTTCAGCGCGCAGGGCTGCTGGTTGTTCGTGCCCACGTCATAGGACAGGCGCTGGCCGACTGTCGGGACAGCATCCTTCGCCCACGAAAATGCGCCGCGCAGGAACGGAAGCACGTCGCCGCCGGCTTCCGGCTTGATCTCGCCGTGGCCCTTGATGCTGTCGAATGACTTGACGGTTCCGAAAGTTTTCATGGTGAGTTCCTTTGTTGGCAGGCGCCAGAATCGACACGCTGCCGGCTAAGAGGCGTTAAAAGATGGAGGAAGGTGCGACTTAGCGCCAAAAACCGTCGATTTCGACTGGTAGCGTCACTGATATAGGGAAACCGATGTTAAGTTACCAGCTATTTTATTATTTGGTGCTATCTAAGAACAATACTAACACTTGTTGCTGTTTTTCTTCAATCCATTCGCTGGATGCGCGGGGCACATTGTCGACACATAAGAATCATTTCCCTGCATAGTGCCTTTTGCGGCTTTGGCGCGCGCGACCGACCGCCGCCAAGCCGATATCGCCTCAGCCCTCGACCGGCTGGTCAATCCGGAGTTTCACGTTGTGCGGCCACGTCGCGCGTAGACGCGTGCGCACGAGAAACCATTTTCCTACAGCACCCCTTTTGTAGCTTAAGCTCGCGGATGATTCGCGAGGCACCGAGCGCAGGTGAGCGCTCTGCGAAGCAGACGGGAACCAGCGCGGAGAGATGTCGAGTTCCGGCCGGCGGGGCGCGAGGCCTAAGCCGAGCGAACCCGTTCGACGTCGCGAATTCAGTTCGTGCCGGCCTTGGTCCACCTCACACACCGCCGCCCACGCCGCATCGCCCCGCCGAGGGTGACGAAGTTGACGAAGCTGACACACCCCACCCCCCGCGCGCGTAGGACTGCCGCGTTTGCTGCGTTTCGACTTTCCTGGGTTCGGAGTTTCATCGTCGTCACGGCGAAGGTTGCGAAGATTCGCGGCGGAGCCGCGCCGCCCGAACGATTCCGGCACCCACCAACTTCACGAACTTCACGAACTTCACGAACGTCACACCCGGCCGCACCGCGGTGTTTATGGGTGAGGTTCGGGAAGATCGGGCCCGGGCTTACCGGGCGGCCAGCTCCAGCACCCTGGCCCATTCCGCATCGCGCACCGGGCTCACCGACAGCCGCGACAGCCGCACCAGCTCCATCTTCGCCAGGCTGGGCTCGGCCTTGATCTGCTTGAGCGTCACCGGCCGCCCGAGCGGACGCACCGCTTCGACCGCGACGGACACCCAGTTCGCATCCTTCGGGTCGGGCCGCGCCTCTCGCGTCACGCGCATGATCCCGACCACCTGCCGCTCGTCGCCGCTATGGTAGAAGAAGGCCTCGTCGCCGGGCTTCATCGCGCGCAGGTGGATTCGCGCGGTCGGGTTGCGCACGCCATCCCATTCCGTCGATTCGTCGCGCACCAGGTCGTCCCAGCTGTAGACTCCGGGCTCCGATTTCATCAGCCAATGCGCCATCCTGGGACACCTTTCGCGGTTAACGCTGTTACGCCGCCGACGAGCCGAGCGCCAGCGGCGGTGAACCGAGCCCGAAATGGGAGAAAACTGAACAATCTGAAAGTGTTCCGGATTCTACCGCAGGGACCGAACGGTTCACCGAAGGTTGGTTGGCGAGCGGTAAACGTTAACCTATCTGAACGCTACGAAGTTTGGGAGCGAGCGAGCCACGCGGCCATTTGAGGCCCGGCTCCAGGGCAAGACGGACGCCCCTCCGCACTAGCGCCTCGGCGCCGGAGGGCCGTCCGCCTTTTTTGAGGGACACAATTTTGGTCAAGCTTTTGGGCGGTCGCGGCGCGGCCGCGATCATTGGGCTGTTCATGCTGGCGATCGGGTCGAGCGAGGCGGGGGCGCAGAGCATGCCCAACGTCCAGTCGCTGGTCACTCCGGCAGTGCTGACGACGACGACGACCACGACGGCTCCGGCGCGTCCGGCACAGACCGTCAAGGTCGTTCTGCCGCCGTCGATCGACCGCGAGGCGTCGTGGCTCTACCGCGCCGGCTGGCCGCTCTACGCGCTGGTCAACAAGTACAGCGTCGGTGCGCCCTTGAGCCAGGAAGCCAATTGCGTCGCGACCGCGGTCTATTTCGAGGCGCGCGGCGAGTCGGTCGAAGGCCAGCTCGCGGTGGCCAAGGTGATCATGAACCGCGCCGCGTCGGGCAAATATCCGGCGAGCTGGTGCTCGGTGGTGACCCAGCCGTGGCAGTTCTCGTTCGTCAATCCGCACACCGGCGAGCTGCCGGCGGTCGACACGACTTCGGCCGCCTGGGCGACCGCGCAGGGCGTCACCCGGATCGCGCTGACCAACGTTGTCCCGAGCCTGTCCAACGACGTCTTGTGGTACCACGCCAATTATGTCGCTCCGTCGTGGGGCCATCGCCTGAGCATGGCGACGCGGATCGGCGCGCACATCTTCTACCGCTCGTAAGTTTTTCGGGGATCTCCTGAGGGGAGAGGAGGGCGCTTCGCTTCGGCGGGGCGCCCTTTTTCATTTTGCTCCATCGCTTCGGCGCGGGGCCGAGTCGGCTCGGCGTTAACCCGGTTCACGGGGGATTCGCAGCGGGTGCAATCCGGGCAACCATGCAAACCACGGATTTTCAGGGAGGAATCTCTTCCCGCTCCGAGTAGGGGAGGCTCGCGGGTGCTCAGGATCCTCGTGGTCGAAGACGACCTTCAGCTGGCGACGACGCTCAAATATCTGGTCGAGGACAATCCGCGCTACCGCGTGGTCGCGACCGCCGACGATGCCGACAGCGCGATCGCCGCGGCCGAGGAGCATGATCCCGACATCGTCCTCCTCGACCTCCACCTCGCCCACGGCTCGACCGGCTTCCCGGTCGCGGTTCGGCTGAACGCGCTCGGCGTCGCCTGCCTGTTCGTCAGCGGCAAGGCGCCGCGCTTCGCCATGCCCGACCTCGCCATCGGTTGCCTGATGAAGCCGTTCACCGCCGAGGACGTGCACCGCTCGCTGGCCATGGCGGAGGATTTGCTGCGCGGCCGCGAGACGCTTCGCCCGAAGATGCCGCACAACCTGATGCTGTACGAGGTAAGCGCTCCGCCGGCGTTGACGCTGGCGCCGGAGCCCGGCTTCATCCCGTCGCGGCCGTCGTTCCGGACCCGGCTCGAGCATTGGATCTCGGGCCACCCGCGGCTGGCCAGCTAGAGCCGCATATAGCCTTTGCGCGGCTGGCGCTCGCCGAGCGTCTCCGCGGTCAGCGGCGCACCGGCGTCGAGCAGGGCCTGGCGGCGGTGCCTGATCTCGGCGCTGCGCTGGACGTCCTCGAACGGTAGCAGGTCTGCGAGGCACGGCTGGGCGAGCGCTCGCTCGACGAACGCCGCGGTGACCGGCCACCGCGCCGCGTCGGGTTCGAACCCGGCATAGGCGCCGTTGCGGAAGAAGCTGGCGATTGCGACGTCGGCGAGGCCGATGTCGCCAAACAGGAAGCCCGACGCGGGGAGCTGGCCCTCGAGATAGTCGAGCGCCTGCGGCAGGCCTTCGCTGAGGGTCTTGGCGACCCGCTCCTCGTCGGTCGGCTCGCCCCACACCAGCGGTCGGACGACGTTCTGGTAGAACAAGCCCCAGATGAACAGGTCGCCGAGACGAGTGTCGGCATATTCCTCGAGCCACCGCGCCTTGGCCCGGTCCTTCGGGTCGGCGGGCAGCAGCGGCCGCTCGGGGTAAGCCTCGTCCAGATAAGCGCAGATCACCGACGAATCGCAGATGGAGAAGTCGCCATCGACCAGCACCGGAATGCGCCGCAGCGGGCTCTTGCGCTCATATTCGTCGTTGCCGAAGAAAGGCGTGATCGGGTCGATCTCGTATCCCAGGCCCTTGAGATTGAGGCACGCCAGCACCTTGCGGACGTACGGGCTGACGTAGCTGCCGATGATCTTCATCACGGCATCTTAGCGCATCAGGTCAATTCCACCACTGCGACGCGGTCGCGGGTGAAGCGGAGGCCGACGGTCAGCAAGGCGCGGAACGTGTTGTAGCCGCCCGTTCCGGGGTGGAAGGCGTGGAAGAACAGCTGCGGACGTCCGTCGCGGCCCGGGGCGACCGAGGCGTGGCCTGGGGCGGTCCAGTCGGTGGTCGACCGAAGCAGCGGTTCGCCTTGCTTGACATAGGGCCCGAGCGGATGATCCGCGACCGCGACGCCGATGCCGTAGGACGGGGTCGAAAAGTCGTTGCCGGCGTAGAACAGCCAGTAGCGGCCCTCCTGCCGGGTGACGAATGGCCCCTCGATCAGATGACCTTCCCAGTCGAGATCGTTGCACAGGACGACGGCGTCTTCGCCGACCAGCGAGCGGCCGTCGGCCGCAATCCGCTGGCCACGCACCGGAGTCGTCATCGCCTCGAGGATCGTCGCCGCGAGACCGTAGTCGACCAGGGCCAGGCGGACCCGGTCCCAGTTCGCCAGCGCCGCCTCGATGAACGGGTGCATCAGGAAGAAGCGCTCCATCGGCCGGCGCCGGTTGGCCCAGGGCACGATCGCGGCGGCGAAAGCGGCGGTCCGGCGGTCTTCGGCATTCGAGAACAATCGCTCGATCAGCTCCGGCCGCTCGCTCAGCAGCATTGCCAGCGGGCGCGGCCAGATGCTGTTGCGATCATCCTTCCAGAACAGATAGGTCGCGCCGTCATCGTCGACGAACACATGGCTGTCGATCACCCCGCCGCTGGCGAGACCCGCCGCGGCGCCCGTCGTATTGACCGGCTTGCCGGTGATCAACGGAACGCCGTTGTCGGTCCACGGACCCTCCGGCCGAGCGCTGCGCGCAAGCCCGATCGCCAGCGCGTTCGATCGCTCGCGGGCGGTGTAGACGACCCAATATTCGCCGCCGACCCGCGCCATTTCGGGCGCCCAGAAATCGGCGACATTGCGCCCGGTCGCCGACCAGCCGGGCTCCCGACCGTGCGGGAAGATGAACCCGCGATGCTGCCAGTGGTCGAGGTCGGTCGAATGGAGGAGCG
Source organism: Sphingomicrobium sp. (assembly GCA_045811385.1). GTDB lineage: Bacteria > Pseudomonadota > Alphaproteobacteria > Sphingomonadales > Sphingomonadaceae > Sphingomicrobium. The sequence goes on from JBJMUB010000081.1 coordinate 10,460, forward strand.
GGAAGGCGTCCGGCGCATCGTTCGACGTCGCGACCAGCCACCAGCCGTCGTCGGTCTTCAAGACCGCGGGATCGCCGTAGCCGACCAGGATCTGCGGATGGACGTTCTCTGTGAGCAGCGGGCGCCAGTGGATCGAAGGCGCGGGATGCTCGGCGGCTTCGACGAAGACGTGTGGCAGGCGCGTACCGAAGTCGCGCGAAAGGTCGCGGAAGAATTCCGAATAGTGGCGCTGTTCGTTGCCCGGGAGCTCGTAGACCCGCCGCTGCCCGTTCGCCGCGACCACGATCAGCCGCGCTTCGCCGTGCTCGCTCGCCTCGACCTCGAACTTCGGATGACTCGCCGGCCCCATCCCGCTGACAACCCCTTCCGGGCGAGAACGCTGCATCTTATGGTCGCGGCGTGGGGCAGGCCGATCATATCCTGGCGATCGATCAGGGCACGACTTCGACCCGAGCCATCGTGTTCGATTCCGCAGCGCAGCCGATCGCGGTCGCTCACCGCGAGCTTCCGCAACATTATCCGAAGCCCGGCTGGGTCGAGCACGATCCGAAAGAGATCTGGCGGGACTCACTGGCCGTCATCAGTGACGTCCTTGCCCAAGTCGATCGCGGCCGTGTAGCCGGAATTGGCATCACCAACCAGCGCGAGACCGCGGTCGTGTGGGACCGGCAGACCGGCGAGCCGATTCACCGCGCGATCGTGTGGCAGGATCGCCGGACCGCCGAGCGCTGCGCCGAGCTCAAGGCCAACGGTGCAGAGCCTCTGGTCAGCGACCGGACCGGGTTGCTGCTCGACCCGTATTTTTCGGCGACCAAGGTCGCGTGGATGCTCGACCAAGTCCGCGGCGCGCGGGACCGCGCCGAGCGCGGCGAACTCGCCTTCGGCACGATCGACAGCTTCCTGCTGTGGCGGCTGACCGGCGGAGCGGTCCACGCGACCGACGTCACCAACGCCAGTCGAACCTCGCTGTTCGACATCCGCGCCAACCGCTGGGATCCGGAGCTGTGCCAGTTGTTTCGGGTCCCCGAAGCCATCCTGCCCGAGGTTCATGAAAACGGCCGCATTTTCGGGACGACGGCAGCGGGCCTGTTCGATTGGCAGATTCCCATCGCTGGAATCGCGGGTGACCAACAGGCCGCCTTGTTCGGCCAGGCATGCTTCGAACCGGGCATGGCCAAATCGACCTACGGCACCGGCTGTTTCATGCTGCTCAACACCGGCGGCGAGGCCGTCCGCTCAAAGCATCGTCTCCTGACCACGCCGGGATGGCGCATCGGCGGCCGAACGACTTATGCGCTCGAAGGCTCGATCTTCGTCGCGGGAGCGGCAGTCAAATGGCTGCGCGACGCGCTTGGTGTGATCGACAGCGCAGAAGAAACAGACGTGCTCGCAGCCCAGGTACCGGACAGCCATGGCGTCTACATGGTTCCGGCGTTCGTCGGGCTCGGAGCGCCGCATTGGGACCCCGACGCGCGCGCAGCCATCTACGGGCTGACGCTCGATGCCGGTTTCGCCCATCTCGCCCGAGCCACGCTCGAGGCGGTAGCCTATCAGACGCTCGATCTCGCGGAAGCTATGAAGGCCGACGGCGCCGCTGCGCCTGCGACGATCCGGCTCGACGGCGGAATGGCCGCCAACGGCTGGCTGTGCCAGTTCCTCGCCGACATCCTGCAGGTCCCGGTCGAACGGCCGCGCGACCTCGAAACGACGGCGCTCGGCGTGGCGTTTCACGCCGGGCTGGCGACCGGCGTCTGGCCGGACCTCGCGGCGCTGTCGCGCATCTGGGCGCGGCGCGACACGTTCGCTCCGCGAATGGCGGCCGAACCTCGCAAGCGCCTGATATCCGGATGGAAACAGGCGGTGGCGAAGACCTTGGCGCAAACCTGAACTGGATGCCCCGCGTGGATTCGAACCACGATTGACGGAGTCAGAGTCCGTAGTCTTACCATTAGACGACGGGGCAATGCCGGAAGAGCGGGCGAGATAGAAACCAGCCTCCGGACTGTCAACGCTACCACGCCCAAACTTGCCTCCGACCCCCAGTCTGTGGTTTAACCCCGATCAAGTCAGCCGCGCCTCACGCGCGGTGAAGGAAACGGGCGTAACCATGGCGCAAAGTGTCGCCAGTGCGCCGGCCCTGCACCACAGCGAGCAGGGCGGGCCGTCAGACCCAAGACCCGCGTCCAAGCGGGACTACCACCGTCATACCTACGGCGCGATCGATCTCGGCACCAACAATTGCCGTTTGCTGATCGCCCGCCCGACCGATGGCGGTTTCACCGTGATCGACGCTTTCTCGCGCATCGTCCGCCTCGGCGAGGGCCTGTCGCAAACCTGCCGGCTATCCGAGGCGGCGATGGACCGGGCTGTCGCCGCGCTCGGCATCTGCGCCGATAAATTGCGTCGTCGTAACGTCTCGCTGTCGCGCTCGGTCGCGACCGAGGCGTGCCGCCGGGCGTCGAACGGGCGCGAGTTCGCCGAACGGGTACGCGAGCAGACCGGGATCGCCCTCGACATCATCGAACCGGCCGAGGAAGCGCGCCTCGCCGTGTTGGGGTGCCACAAGTTGCTCGAACCTGGCGACGGGCCGGCGCTGATCTTCGATATCGGCGGCGGATCGACCGAGCTGGTCCTGGTCGATCAGGAGGAGGGGATTCCGCGAATCCGCGCCTGGTGGAGCGCGCCGTGGGGCGTCGTCTCACTGACCGAAAGCGAGGGCAAGCAGGCGCTCGAGGGACCCGACCGGCTGAAGGCCTACAAGCGCATGCGCGAACGCGCCCGCCGCTCCTTCGCCAATTTCGCGACCATGCTGCCGGAGAAGCGCGACGGAATCCGGCTGCTCGGCACCAGCGGGACGGTGACCACGCTCGCCAGCGTCCATCTCGCGCTCCCCGCCTACGATCGTCGCGCCGTGGACGGGCTGCACGTGCCGATCGAGGCCATGCAGAGGATCAGCACGACGATCGCGACGATGGACTATGACGAGCGCTCGAGCCTGCCGTGCATCGGCAACGAGCGCGCCGACCTGGTCGTCGCGGGCTGCGCGATCCTCGAGGCGATCATCGAGATCTGGCCGGCCCAGAATCTCGGGGTCGCCGACCGCGGGATCCGCGAAGGGATTTTGCGTTCGCTGATGGCGAGGGACGGCCACGAATTGTGAAGCGGCTGAAGACCGCCAAGGGCCGCAAAGTCTCGTCGACCCGCTGGCTGGAACGCCAGCTCAACGACGCTTACGTCAAGCGCGCCAAGGCCGAGAACTATCGCAGCCGAGCGGCGTACAAGCTGCTCGAGCTCGATGAGCGGTTCGGGCTGCTCAAAGGAGTGAGCGCGGTCGTCGATCTCGGCATCGCTCCTGGCGGGTGGAGCCAGGTCGTCCGGCGCAAGGCGCCGAAGGCACGGATCGCCGGAATCGATCTGCTCCCCACCGACCCGATCGACGGTGTCACGATCCTCCACATGGACTTCATGGACGACGAAGCGCCGGGACAGCTGACCGAGGCGCTCGGCGGCCCTGCGGACCTCGTGCTCTCGGACATGGCCGCCAACACCGTCGGCCATCAGCAGACCGATCACTTGCGAACCATGGCTTTGGTGGAAGCCGGCCTCGAGTTCGCGATTGCGGTGCTTCGGCCCGGGGGCGCCTATGTCGCGAAGGTCCTGGCAGGAGGCGCGGACAACCAGCTGGTCGCCGAGATGAAGCGTCATTTCGTCACGGTGAAGCACGCCAAGCCTCCCGCGAGCCGAAAGGATTCGAGCGAATGGTACGTCGTCGCTCAGGGGTTCAAAGGGAGCGGCCGCTAGCCCTTGGCTCGAGCGTCGGCGATCGCCTTCTTGAGCTCGTCATACGGCACATAGGCATTGATGACCTTGTCGCCGATGACGAACAACGGCGTGCCGGTGACTCGCAGCTGCTCGGCGAGCCGCATGTTGCGCGTGAGCTCAGCTTCGATCGCCTGATCGTTGCTCGGCGGCTGCTGCGGGATCCCGGCGGCCGAGGTGGCGGCAGCGAGCGTGTCAGGCGACGGGCGCCCGGCGGCCCACAAGGTGTCGTGGAACTGGGCGAAGCGGCCGGCCTTTGACGCCGCCAGCGACAGCCGCGCCGCGGTCACGCTTTCCTGGCCGCCGATGATGGGAAGCTCGCGATACACGACGCGCAGGCCCTTATCCTCGGCGATCAGTCGGTCGACGACGGGATTGACCGCCTTGCAATAAGGGCAGGCGTAGTCGAAGAATTCGACCAGCGTGACGTCGGGCTTGGCGGAGCCCTTCCACGAGCTCGCGAACGGGGTTTCGATCGCCGCCCGGTTCGTTCCCAGTGCAGCGTTCTGCTGCGCCTTGGCCTGCTCCATGTCCTGGCGCTGCAGTGCCGACGCCGCATCGCGCAGGACCTGCGGATCGGCGAGCATGCCCTGGCGGACGATCCGGCTGGAGATGGATTGGGGCGTGGCGAAGACCAGCAAGGCGGCAGTTAAAGCCGCGCCGATCACTCCGCCCGCGATTGCCGCACTAAACGTCCCCCGCAGCTGCATCTACGCGCCGCGGCAGACGAGGGCGCCCGGCGCGTAATTCTCGCCGCCTCTACCCGTTCCGAGGAGGCGCCGCTCCTCGGCGTCCTTGTTTTTCTTCTGGCTGACCATCTCTGCCTGGGACGCCATAACGATATCTTGCGCACGAAGGCAATCCGGCGTCCCCGCCCGGATCCCGGCCATGGCGGTGCGCGCGCTGACGATCGCGAGCTTGGGTTTGCCCTCGAGGCTGAAGCGCTCGGCACTGGCCAGAGCGGCGCGGGACTGATCGCCTTCGCGGTCATAGATAATGCCGAGCTGATACCAGGCGAAGGGGTTCTCGTTGTCGCGGCTGACCGCGGCCTTGAGAACCTGCTTGGCTTCGACGAAATTCTTCGGGTTCTCGGTCGCGACCAGGGCATGGCCGAGCATTGCGGCGATCAGCGGCATGTTGCCGGAAGCCTCGGTCGCTTCGCGCAGCGGAGCGATCGCCTCGGCCGTCTTGCCGCCCTCGAGCAGGATCTGGCCCTTCAGCTCGAGGAAGAACGGGTCGTGGGCGTTGGTCGCGAGCAGCGCGTCGGCTTCGCTGAGCGCTTTATCGGGGTAGCCGCCGAGATGGTAGGCGTAGGCGCGGGCATAATGTCCAGGAACGCTCTGGTCGCTCTCCGGGTATTTGATCACGGCATGCTTGGGGTCGATGAAGCCGATGAGCTTCGCCTTGACCCGCTGGAAGCGCTGATCGAGCGCGGTGTCGACCGGCTTGTTCCATGCCGGATCTTTGTGGAACACCTGCTCCAGCGCCTGGACGCGCTCGGTCGACAGCGGGTGGGTTCGCCCGTAGCTGTCGGTATCGTAGATTGCGAGCCGGTATTCCTGGTTCTGCAGCTTGCCGAAGAAATCGAGCATGCCCTTGCCGGTGATGCCCGCCTTGGACAAATACATCGCCCCGGCCTGATCGGCCGACGCTTCCTGGGTCCGCGTGAAGGCGAGGAACTTGCCCATCGCGGCTTGCTGGCCCGCGGCGATGATCCCCATGCCGGCATCGCCGCCCGCGCCCGCGGCCAGAGCCAGAGCGCCGAGCACGAGGGTCGCGATGGTGATCCCGGTCGCCTGCTTCATGCCTTCCTGCAGCCGAATGGAATGGCCGCCGGCGACGTGACCGAGCTCGTGGGCGATCACGCCCTGCAATTGGTTGACGTTGTCGACCGCCCGGATCAGCCCGGTCTGGATGTAGACCGTTTGCCCGGTCGCGACGAAGGCGTTGATCTCGGGATCGTTGAGCAGAACCACCCGGACGCTGTTCGGGTCGAGCCCGGCAGCCCTGATCAGCGGCCGCGAAACGTCCTTGAACAGCAATTCGGTCTCGCTGTCGCGAAGGACCGACGGGCCGCTGTCCTCCTCCTGCGCCGCGGCCGGCTGCCAGGCCGGGGTCGCGATCAGCAGCGCGAGCATCAGCAGCCGCACGCACCGGGACAGGAGCGAGGTCATCGGCGACCGCTTAGCATGCCGGGCGCTGAACCCGAGATGAAATCTCGGCACCCGCGACTCAGCCGAAGGTGCTCTGCCACCAGCCCCGGCGCCGAGGTTCACCGGACTCGTCCACGTCCGTCGTGTCGTTGTTGGCGGGCGGAACGGGGACCGGCTCCGCTTCGGCGGCCTCGGGCGCGGCGTCGGCCTTGGTCTTGCGGCGCCGCGCCGGCTTGGCCGGCGGAGCGGCCTGGTCCGCGGTTTCCGCGGGCGGAGCGTCCGCAGCGGCGGGCTCTGCCACCGCTTTCTTGCGGCTGCGTTTTTTCGGCTTGGGCTCTTCGGCCGCTTCGAGCTCGGCGATCGGGGGTTCCTCGGCGATCGGTCGCTCGACCATCGGTGAGCTCTCGGCCTCCACCGATTCTTCAGTCGGCCCCGCGTCCCGGCCTGCGCCGCGGCGGCGGCGGCGGCGTTGTTTGCCCTTGTCGGCAGGCTGGCCGGTGTCAGCGGTTTCGCTCGGCTCGGACTCCTGCGGCTCGGGTGCAGCCAGGTCCTCTTCGGTGGCAGCCTCGACGGCCTCGCCCTCCCGGCGTGCACGCCCCCGTCCGCCGCGGCGCCGGCGGCGGCGCTTGCGGCCCTGCCGGTCGCCGTCCTCGGTCCGGGCGTCCTCGTCCTCGTCCGCTTCGTCGTCGGCGAAAGCGAGCTCTGCCTCGTCCTCTGCGTCTTCCTCGAGCACGGGAACTGCAGCCACGCGCTCCGGCGCGATCGGACGCGGCCCCGAACTTTCGACGGTCATCCGGGCGCCCTCGAACGTCTCGTCGATCGCGATTTCGATCGACACTCCGTAGCGCTGTTCGATATCGGCCAGCTCGGCGCGCTTCTTGTTGAGCACGTAGACCGCGGCATCGCGACCAGCCCGGAGCACGATTCGATCGCCGCGGCCGCGGGTCGCCTCGTCCTCGATGATCCGCAGGGCCGACAGTCCGGCCGAAGCCGCGGTGCGCATCAGACCGGTGCCTTCGCAGTGCGGGCAGGCCTTGGTCGACGCCTCGAGCACGCCGGTGCGCAGGCGCTGCCGGCTCATTTCCATCAGTCCGAAGCTGGAGATGCGCCCTACCTGGATCCGCGCGCGGTCGTTCTTCAGCGCTTCCTTCATCGCCTTCTCGACTTTGCGGACATGGCTGTTCTGCTCCATGTCGATAAAATCGATGACGATCAGGCCGGCCATGTCGCGCAGGCGCAGCTGCCGCGCGATCTCGGCCGCCGCCTCGATGTTGGTGTTGTAGGCGGTCTGCTCGATATTGTGCTCACGCGTCGAGCGCCCCGAGTTGATGTCGATCGACACCAAAGCCTCGGTCGGGTTGATGACCAGATAGCCGCCGGACTTCAGCTGGACCATCGGCTGGTACATCGCCGACAATTGGTCTTCGGCGCCGTACCGCTGGAACAGCGGCGTGGTCTCGCTGTGCTGCTTCACCCGCCTTACGTGGCTTGGCATCAGCAGCTTCATGAACCCGCGCGCGGCCTTGAAGCCTTCGTCGCCCTCGACGATCACTTCGTCGATGTCGCGGTGGTAGAGATCCCGGATCGCGCGCTTGATGAGGTCGCTGTCGCGGTAAATGAGGGCGGGGGCGGTGCTGCCGAGCGTCCGCTCGCGGATCTCATCCCAGAGACGGGCGAGATAGTCGAAGTCGCGCTTGATCTCGACCTTGGTGCGCTGGAGCCCGGCGGTGCGGACGATCAGGCCCATAGTCTTGGGCAGGTTGAGATCGCCCATGATCGACTTCAGCCGCTTGCGGTCCGCGCCGTTGGAAATCTTGCGCGAGATTCCGCCGCCGTGGCTGGTGTTGGGCATCAGCACGCAATATCGGCCGGCCAGCGACAAATAGGTGGTGAGAGCGGCGCCCTTGTTGCCCCGTTCTTCCTTGACGACCTGGACGAGGAGCACCTGGCGGCGCTGGATTACGTCCTGGATCTTGTAGCGCCGGCGCAGCGCCTGGCGCTTTTTGCGGAGCTCGTCGGCGGCAGATTCATCGACCGGCGAACTGTTCGATTCCGAACCGACGTCGGCCGGCTGCTCGACGTCGTCGCCGTTGCCATTGTCGTAGTCGGACTCATCGGGGTCACGGTCGTCGGCGGTGTCGCCGAAGTCCTCGTCGAGTTCGGCCGAGCGCAGCCGCTCTTCCTCAGCGGCATGCTCGGCCTCCTCGCGGAGCAAGGCTTCGCGGTCGGCCTTAGGGATCTGATAATAATCCGGATGGATCTCGCTGAAGGCCAAGAAGCCGTGGCGGTTGCCACCGTAATCGACGAACGCCGCCTGGAGCGAGGGTTCTACCCGAGTGACTTTGGCGAGATAGATATTGCCTTTGAGCTGCTTGTGCTCAGCGGACTCGAAGTCAAATTCTTCGATCCGGTTTCCCTTGACGACCGCGACCCGGGTTTCCTCCGGGTGGCGCGCGTCGATCAGCATGCGCATGGACATTGAAAATTCTCCGGGCGCGCGAGGCCGGCGTGAAGCGGCGGCGCGCCATAATCTGGGCCAGGCCGGGCGGAACGGAGCCGCAGGCGGTGGCGGGATTGGTGAAAAGTGCCTCTGCTGCACGAATCATCCCGCGTCCTGGCGCGGCGAGAATGCCCGGCGCCTCGATCAAAACCGTGGCGGGGGCGTTCGATGACTTCATGCGAGCGTCAACCTCGTGAACCGCGGCCAACTGGGGCGCGGCGAAAACTCTCCGGCAGGCGCCGGCGATGAATTGCGGTTAGCATCCTCGATGTAGGGTCGCAACAGTCGCCCGGCCAGGGCGTCACATAAAAGCATGGATAATTTAGCATTAACCAATCGGGCGTGATAAGTTGGGGTCTGATCAAGGATTTGCGGGAAGGATGATCGCGGGTTTGGACAAGCGAGGCGCGATTGCGGGCACCGCGGCGATCGTCGGCGCTGCTGCGGTGCTGCTCGTCCTCGGCGCGGCGCGAAGCGGTGCCGCCGCCGATCGCTTGACTGGAAGCCTCAACGTTCAGCTGCCCGCCGCGGCATCCGACCATATTTATGCGGCGCCGGGCACCGCCGGGCGGCCGATCGTCGTCATCGACGCCGGTCACGGCGGCAGCGACCCCGGAGCGGTCAGCGTGTCCGGGCAGGTGTCCGAAAAGCAGCTGACCCTCGCGCTTGCCGGCGAGCTTCGCGACCTGCTCGTGCAGCGCGGCCGCGTTCGGGTCGCCATGACCCGAACCGACGATCGCTATCTGACGCTGGAGGATCGCGCCGCCATCGCCCGCCGGCTCGGTGCGGGACTGTTCGTCTCGCTGCACATGGACAGCGCGCCCAATCCGCTGGCGCGCGGAGCGAGCATTTATTCGCTGTCGGACGTTGCCTCGGACGCGGAAGCGGCGCGTTTCGCGGCGGCGCAGAACCGCGGCACCGTCGCGGTGGTCGAGGACGGGTCGGCACGGGCGCTGCTGTCCGACCTCGCGATGCGCGATCAGATGGATGCCTCGGCGGCCTTCGCCACGCGGCTCGTCGGCAAGTCCGCCGGCCGCTTCGGGCTTCGGCCCGAGCCGCATCGATTCGCCGCATTCCACGTGCTGCGGCGCGCGGGAACGCCGGCCGTGCTGTTCGAAGCCGGCTATATCAGCAACGCCGACGACGAACTTCTGCTGCGCGATCCCAAGCACCGCAGCGCGATCGCTTTGTCGCTCGCCCAAGCGATTGAAACCGACGTCGCCGCGCGCGTTCGCGCTCAAAGCTAACTTCCAGACACCGATCGAAACCGCTAGACGCAGGCCCGAATGAAGTTCGAGCGCCTGCCTATCCCCTCCTGGAACCTGCCCGATCTCGTCGCCTTCAACGAGAGGGTGCACACGATCGTCGACCCATGGTGGGAGCGGTTGTGGATTCGCCGCGTCGCCTGGGCCGGCGTGGCGCTGTTCGTCCTGTTCGCCGGCACATGGCTCTATTTCGCCACGGGACTCCCGTCATCGGAGAAGCTGCTGGCATATGAGCCGCCGCTGCCCGGCAACGTCAGGGGATATGACGGCGACCCCGTTCAGACCTTCGCCCGCGAGCGCCGCGTCGAGCTCGATTACGACGAATATCCGCCGACGCTGGTGCAGGCCTTCATTTCCGCTGAGGACAAGACCTTCTTCACACACGGCGGGATCGATTATACCGGCCTCGTCGGCGCAGTCGGCGATTATGCCGCGAAGACGGTCACCGGCGGGGGCCGCGCAAGGGGCGGATCGACGATCACCCAGCAGGTCGCGAAATATCTGTTGAAAGACAGCAGCTACAATATCGGGCGCAAGATCCGCGAGGCAATCCTCGCCTTCCGGCTCGAATCCACCCTGTCGAAGGAGCAGATCCTCGAGATCTACCTCAATTCGATCTTCCTCGGCCGCAACGCTTATGGCGTTCAGGCCGCGTCGCGCGCTTATTTCGATAAGGACGTCAGCGAGCTGACCTTGCCCGAGGTCGCCTATCTCGCTGTGCTTCCCAAGGCTCCGGCCAATTACGACCCCGAGCGAGCGACCGAGCGAGCGCTCAGCCGGCGCAATTACGTACTCCGCGAGATGTATCGTAACGGTTATATTCGCGAGGACGAATGGAAGGCGGCGGCGGCGTCCCCGCTCGGCACAATCCGCTACGGCAGTAACGAGAAATTCCGCCAGCAGGGCGGCTATTTCATGGAAGAGGTGCGGCGCGAGCTGATCAGGCAGTTCGGCGAGGGCGCCGATAAAGGCCCCAATAGCGTCTACGGCGGCGGCCTTTGGGTCCGGAGCTCGATGGTTCCGAAGATGCAGGACGCAGCGGCACAGGCGCTGCGTGACGGCCTCGCTCGGTTCGACGGCGGCCGCGGCTGGCGCGACCTCGGACTAAGCCTGAACCTTGCCAAAGGCGATTGGGCCGGTCAGCTTGACCGGACTCCGGTCGGGGTCGGCTTCCCGGACTGGAAGAAGGCGGTCGTGTTGTCGAAAAGCGACGGAGCCGCGACGATCGGCTTCGCTAAGGGCTCGACAGCGCAGCTTCCGGCGTCGGCCGCGGCCATGCCCAAGCGCGGCACCGCAACCGCGGCGTTCAGTTTCCTGACCCCGGGAATGGTGATCATTGTCAAGGAACTGGGGGAGGGATCTTACGCTCTGCGCTCCGTCCCTGAAGTTTCCGGCGGGATGGTGGCCGAGGAGGTCCATACCGGCCGTGTGCTGGCGATGCAGGGCGGGTTCGACGTCGTCGGCTCGAGCTACAATCGGGCGACCCAGGCGCTTCGCCAGCCCGGTTCGGCGTTCAAGCCGATCGTCTATGTGACGGCGCTGGAAAACGGCTTCACGCCGGCGTCGATCGTCGTCGATGCGCCGTTCTGCGTGTGGCAGGGCGCCGGCCTTGGCAACAAATGCTTCGTCAATTTCGACAAGCGCTACGCCGGGCCCCACACCATGCGCTGGGGCGTCGAACAGTCGCGCAACCTGATGACCGTGCGCACTGCGTCTCAGACCGGAATGCCCAAGATCATCGACACTGCGGACAAGCTCGGGGTCGGCAAATTCCCGAATTATTTGTCGATCGCGCTGGGGGCCGGCGACACCACCGTGTCGCGGCTGGTCAACGCTTATGCGATCCTGGCCAACCAGGGCCGCTCCGTGAAGCCGACCCTGATCGACTATGTCCAGGACCGCCACGGAAAGGTGATCTACCGCAGCGACGGCCGCTGCGCCGTGATGGGCAATTGCAACGCCGCCGACTGGAACGGCAGGGCGATGCCGCGCCCGCCGAGCCGAACCCGCCAGCTGATCGAGCCGATGGCGGCGTTCCAGATGGTGCACATCATGGAAGGCGTGATCGAGCGCGGCACCGCGACCGTGTTGCGCGACCTCAACCGGCCGCTGTTCGGCAAGACCGGGACGACGTCGGGGCCGACCAACGTGTGGTTCGTCGGCGGGACTCCCGACATCGTCGCCGGCGTCTATCTCGGCTACGACCAGCCGCGAAGCCTCGGCGGCTATGCCCAGGGCGGGCGGATTTCGGCGCCGATCTTCAAACAATGGGCGCAGACCGCGCTGAAGGACGAATCGAAGGTTCCGTTCGTCGCGCCGCAGGGCATCCGTTGGGTGCGCGTCGACCGCGGCACCGGCAAGCGCGTCTACGGCACCTTCCCGGTCCAGGAGGATCCCAAGTCCTCGGTGATCTGGGAGGCGTTCCAGCCGCAGACCGAGCCCCGCCGCTCCTATCGCGGGGTGCAGGGCGATCCCTACGGCGAGCAGAACCAACAGCAGGCGCAGAAGGCGCGGGCGGCGCGGTCTCCGGCGGTTCGCCGGCCTCCCGGCGGCGCGCAGCAGCCTCCTCCAGTCCAGAGCAATGGCTTGCAAACTCAGAACAGCGTCTACTAGGCCTGTCGCGACTTAGCTGAAGGTTTCATGACAATGCGCGCCGAAGCGCAGGCCCATATCGAGCAGATCCATGCCGCGACCGCGCTGTTGCGCCGGTTCCTCGACTGGGACCGCGCGATCCGGCGGCTGGAGGAACTCAACGCCAAGGTCGAGGACCCCGCATTGTGGAACGATCCCAAAGCGGCGCAGGAGCTGATGCGCGAGCGCCAGCGGCTCGAGCAGGCGATCGGCGCGACGCGGGCGATTGAGCGCGAGCTCGCCGACACCGCCGAGCTGATCGAGCTGGCCGAGAGCGAGGGCGATGACGCGCTGGTCGACGACGGCGTTCGCAGCCTCGCCGAGCTCGCCGAACGGGCCGAGCGCGACAAGGTCGCCGCGCTGCTCGCGGGCGAGGCCGACGCCAACAGCGCCTACGTCGAGATCAATGCCGGGGCCGGCGGAACCGAAAGCCAGGATTGGGCCGAAATGCTCCAGCGCATGTATTCCCGCTGGGGCGAGCGCCACGGCTTCAAAGTCGAGCTGATCGACCACCACCCGGGCGAGCAGGCCGGGATCAAGTCGGCAACCATCCTCGTCAAGGGCGAGAACGCTTACGGCAACCTCAAGACGGAGAGCGGAGTCCACCGCCTGGTGCGCATCAGCCCGTACGATTCGAACGCCCGGCGGCATACCAGCTTCTCGAGCGTGTGGGTCTATCCCGAGATCGACGATGACATCGACATCCAGGTCGAAGAGAAGGACCTGCGGATCGACACTTATCGCGCGTCGGGCGCGGGCGGGCAGCACGTCAACACCACCGACAGCGCAGTGCGCATCACCCATATTCCGACCGGGATCGTGGTCGCCTGCCAGAACGAGCGATCCCAGCACAAGAATCGCGCGCAGGCGATGAAGCAGTTGAAGGCGCGCCTGTACGAGGCCGAGCTGCAGAAGCGCGAGGCCGAGACCAACGCCGCCAATGCCGCCAAGACCGACATCGGCTGGGGCCACCAGATCCGTTCCTACGTCCTGCAGCCCTATCAGCTCGTCAAGGATTTGAGGACGGGAGTGACCTCCACCAGCCCGGGCGACGTGCTCGACGGCGACCTCGACCGGTTCATGGCCGCGGCCCTGTCGCAGCGCGTGACCGGCGAGACGGTCGAGGTCGAGGATGTGGAGTAGAGGCGCCGCGCTCGCGGCGGTGTTTACGCTCGCCGCCTGCCGAGCGACGCCGAGCGAGCCGAGTTTTCCCAAGGCCCACCGCCCCGTCGCTCCGATCGTCAGCGGGTCCTTTTCGACCGAGGATGCGCGCGACCGTCTGGGAGAAGCCGAGCAGGTGATGGACCTGGCCGGGGTGAAGCCGGGCATGTCGGTCGCCGACGTCGGCGCCGGCGAAGGCTATTACACCATCCGCCTCGCGCGCCTGGTCGGCGCGAAGGGCCGGGTGCTCGCCGAAGACATCGTGCCCGAGACGCGCGATCGCCTGAGCGACCGGGTCCAGCGCCAGAATCTCGACAATGTCGCGGTCAAGCTCGGAACGCCGGACAATCCGATGCTTCCGCAGGAGTCGTTCGACCGGGTGTTCCTGGTCCATATGTATCACGAGGTCGCGTCGCCCTACGCTTTCCTGTGGCACCTGCGAGGCTCGGTGAAGCCGGGCGGACTCGTGATCGTGGTCGATTCGAACCGGCCGGTCGAGCGTCACGGAATCCCGCCGGCGCAGCTCAAATGCGAGCTCGCTGCGCTCGCCCTCGCTCCGGTCAGGTTCAACGTCCTGACGGGCGGCGAGGCCTATCTGATGACGTTCCGGGTGGCGGGGCCGCGACCCGCGCCCGCTGCCATCAAGGCCTGCAAGACCTAGAGCAGGCCCAGCTGGCGCAGGCTGGTGCATTCCTCGCCGCCGAAGACGAGATGGTCGAGCACGGTGCAATCCAGCGCCTCGGCCGCAGCAGCGAGCCGGCGGGTCACGCGGCGGTCCGATTCGCTCGGCCGCGGATCGCCGCTCGGATGGTTGTGGGCGAGGACGATTGCTGCGCTGCCATGCTCAGCGGCGTCGATGATGATCCGGCGCAGCGGGAAGTCGGCGCCGGTTTCGTGACCCTGATGATGCGAGACGTGAAGGCAATGCGCGCGCTCGTCGAGATGCGCGATCCACAGGCTTTCCCGCGTGGGATCGGACTCGGCGAGGCAGCCGGCGAAAAACGCCCTGGCCGCGGCGAGGCCGTCGAGCTTCAGCGGATGTTCGGCACGCTGATACCGCATGCGGGCAACCTATGGGATCGACTTCAGCCCGCCCACCGGAACCGCATCCGTGGCCGTTGAACATTAATCCAAATTGCAGAAACTTATCGTTCTATTTCAAGTAGATCGTAAAAGTCTCTTGCGCCGTGAATTACGTGAAGTACGACCACGCGCTCGCTCTCGGCGCGATAGAAGACCAGATATTTGCCGCAGACGCGATGCCGAATTCCGAGCCGCTCGTATCTCGGAACGAGGGAAAACCGCTCCGGGAACTCGGTCAAGCCGTGGCATGCCGCGCGGAGTTCCTCGACGAATGCGATCGCTTGCCGAAGGTCGTCCACGGCAATGAACTGCGCGATGTCGCTGAGGTCTCTTTCCGCTTCCGCGGTGATTTCGACGCGCATTACCGGAGCGCCGAACGCAGGCTCGCTTCCAGTTCGTCAAAGACCTGAGAGGCCGGGCGTGTACGGCCATGTTCGGCGTCAGCCACGCCGCGAGCGATGGATGCGTCGAGTGCCGCCAAGCGCGCCTCGCGCTCCTGGATTAAGCGTACGCCCTCGCGCAAGACCTCGCTCTTGGAGTTATAACGACCACTTTCGACTAGCATTGCCACGACTCGTTCGAGTTGCTTACCCAGTTCGGCGCTGATCATTCATTTCCTTTCGTGCTTTTGATAATAATTAATAGCATTGGAGCGGCGCGGCAAGACCCATACAAATCCAACAATGCGCCAGTATCTCGACCTTATGCAGCTCATCCTCGACCGCGGAGTCGAGCAGCAGGACCGCACGGGCACCGGCACCCTGTCGTGGTTCGGGGCGCAGATGCGCTTCGACCTCGCTGACGGCTTCCCGCTGCTCACCACGAAGAAGCTGCACCTGCGCTCGATCATCGTCGAGCTGCTGTGGTTCCTGCGCGGCGACACCAACGTCCGATGGCTCAACGAGCGCAGGGTCAGCATCTGGGACGAATGGGCCGACGAGACCGGCGACCTCGGGCCGGTCTACGGCAAGCAGTGGCGCGACTGGGAGACGGCCGACGGCGGCCGCGTCGACCAGATCGCCAATCTCGTCGAATTGATCCGCCGCGATCCTTATTCGCGGCGCCAGATCGTAACCGCGTGGAATCCCGGCGAAATCCACCGGATGGCGCTCGCACCATGCCATTGCCTGTTCCAGACTCAGGTTGCTGCGGGACGGCTCAACCTCCAGCTCTACCAACGCAGCGCCGACTTCTTCCTCGGCGTCCCGTTCAATATCGCCAGCTACGCGCTGCTCACGCACCTGCTGGCGCGCGAGTGCGGGCTCGAGCCGGGCGTCTTCGTGTGGACCGGCGGGGACTGCCATCTCTACTCGAACCATCTCGATCAGGCGCGGCTTCAGCTGAGCCGCGAGCCGCGCGCGCTTCCCAGGCTGGTGATCAAGGATCGCGGCCAGTCGCTGTTCGATTACGAAGCCGAGGATTTCGTCTTCGAAGCGTACGACCCGCACCCGCATATCGCGGCTCCCGTCGCGGTCTGACGGCCGTTCGCCGATAACCCCGGGGACAATTCCGCAACCGCAATGGAGCCGTTCGGACGGAACGGCGTTGGTCACGCCATCAAGAACAGGAGAACAGACATGTTCCAGAAAGCTCTTACGGTCGTGCTGGTCGGCGCGGCGCTTGCGACTGCCGCGTGCAACACGGTTCGCGGCGCGGCGCGCGACGTGAATTCGGTCGCCAATTGCACGGAGAATGCGATCAACGGCAGCCAGCGCTGCTGACCGTTCATCCTCTGGACAATCAGCCGTTCCTAAGACCATGATCGTTTCACGGGTCAAACAAAGGGAGCGGTCATGGTCCACAAGGTTGCGATTGTCGTTTTGATTGGGTCCAGCCTCGTGCTGGCGGCGTGCAACACGGTCCGCGGCGCCGCAGCGGACGTGAATTCCGCCGCGAGCTGCACCGAGAACGCGATGCACGGCGGCAACTGCTGACCCGCTAGCGTCCCGACGACAGTCCAAAAAATAGCCCCGCCGGATCGATCCGGCGGGGCTTTTTTTACCGGTGGTCGAGCCGGCTAGCTCTTGAGATAGTCTCCGGCATCCGCGTCGAGGCCGTGGCCCGACGGAGCGACCGAAGCCAGCGGGTCGGCGTTGAACGCCGCTTCCGGTCCCTGGGCGAGCTCGGCGGCATGTTCCTCGGCGGCGCTGTTCGGAAGGATCAGCGACTCCTCGAGCTTGCGATGGGCCGCACGAAGCGCCGTGTCGCGCGCCGAGGCGGCGACCCGGAGGCGGTTCATGCCCGCGCCCGTGCCGGCCGGGATCAGCCGCCCGACGATGACGTTCTCCTTGAGGCCCTGGAGCGTGTCCGTCTTGCCCTGGACGGCCGCCTCGGTAAGCACGCGCGTGGTCTCCTGGAACGACGCCGCCGAGATGAACGAGCGGGTTTGCAGCGACGCCTTGGTGATGCCGAGCAGGATCGGGTGCGCGGTCGCGGGCTTCTTGCCCTCGGCCACGAACTTGGCGTTGATCTCGTCGAACTCGAGCTTGTCCATCTGCTCGGCGTGGATCATGTCGGTCTCGCCAACGTCGTCGAGCTCGACCTTCTGCAGCATCTGGCGAACGATCACCTCGATGTGCTTGTCGTTGATCTGCACGCCCTGGAGCCGGTAGACCTCCTGGATCTCGTTGACCAGGAAGTTCGCAAGCTCCTCGACGCCCTTGATCGCCAGGATGTCGTGCGGCGCCGGGTTGCCTTCGACGATGTAATCACCCTTTTCGATCAAGTCGCCGTCCTGCAGATGGATGTGTTTGCCCTTGGGAATGAGATATTCCGCGGGCTCCACGTCCTTCTCGTTCGGCACGATGCTGAGCCGGCGCTTGTTCTTGTAGTCCTTGCCGAACTGCACGGTGCCGGAGATTTCGGCGATTACCGCCGCGTCCTTCGGCTTGCGCGCCTCGAACAGCTCCGCCACCCGCGGCAGACCGCCGGTGATGTCGCGGGTCTTGGCGCTTTCGGTCGGAATACGCGCGATCACGTCGCCGGCCTTCACCTTGGCGCCGAGATCGACCGACAGAATGGCGTCGACCGCCAGCAGGTAGCGGGCATCGCCGCCACGCGCGAGCTTCTGGATCTTGCCATCCTTGCCCTTGATGACCATCGCGGGCTTGAGATCGGCCGCTCGCGTCGAGGTCCGCCAGTCAGTGACCACGCGCTTGGCGATGCCGGTCGCCTCGTCGACGGATTCCGACATCGACTGACCCTCGACCAGGTCCTCGAAGGCGACGGTGCCTTCGGCTTCCGTGAGGATCGGACGGGTGTAGGGATCCCATTCGGCGATGCGCTGGCCGCGCTTGATGTCCTGGCCGTCCTCGACGCGCAACCGCGCGCCGTTCTGGATGCGGTGGACCGCCCGCTCGGTGCCATCGGGATCGGTGACGGCGATGACGATGCTGCGACCCATGGCAATCCAGTCGCCGTCGCTGTTCTTGACGACGGCGTTCTTGCCCTTGGTCTTGATCACGATCTTGCCGTCGAAGTTCGACTCGATGAACGACTGCTCGGAAATTTGAGCAGCGCCGCCGATGTGGAACGTGCGCATGGTGAGCTGGGTGCCCGGCTCGCCGATCGACTGCGCCGCAATCACGCCGACCGCCTCGCCCATGTTGACCGGCGTGCCGCGAGCCAGATCGCGCCCGTAGCAGGCGCCGCACACACCGTTGGTGTTCTCGCAGGTGAGCACGGAGCGGATCTTCAGCTCCTGCACGTTGGCCTTCACGATCGCCTCAACCTCGGGCTCA
>JBJMUB010000082.1:0-7673 GCA_045811385.1 Sphingomicrobium sp.
TGTCGGGTTCGGGTCGAAGGCGGCGCTAGCGAGCGGAGATACGCAGGAATCGGTCTAGGCTGGCGTCACATCCCCCGCCCCAGTCCCAGCATCGTCACCCGCATCGGGCCGCTTGTCGAAGACTTCGTCGATGATCCCGAAGGCCTTCGCCTCGTCGGCCTCGAGGAAGGTGTCGCGGTCCATCGCCTTCTCGATGTCGGTGAGGCTCTGGCCGGTGTACTTGACGTAGAGGTCATTCATCCGCGCGCGGATACGCAGGATCTCCTTGGCCTGGATCTCGATGTCCGAGGCCATGCCGCGCGCGCCGCCGCTCGGCTGGTGGACCATGATCCGGCTGTTGGTCAGAGCGACCCGCATGCCCGGCTCGCCCGCCGCGAGCAGGAAGCTGCCCATCGAGGCGGCCTGGCCGATGCACACGGTGCTGATCTTGGGCCGGATGTACTGCATCGTGTCGTGGATCGCGAGCCCGGCGGTGACCACTCCGCCCGGCGAGTTGATGTACATGAAAATGTCCTTCTTCGGGTTCTCGGACTCGAGGAAGAGCAATTGGGCGGTGACCAGGCTCGCCATATGGTCCTCGACCGCGCCGGTGATGAACACGATCCGCTCGCGCAGCAGCCGCGAATAGATGTCGAAGCTGCGCTCGCCCCGGTTGGACTGCTCGATGACGATGGGGACGAGCTGCGAAACGATGTCCTGATGGTCAATCACGGGTGACGGATCCTCTTTGTTGCGGACCCTACATCGGGCGGATCGAGGAAAGGTTCAAGGCGCTGGGAAAAGAGAAAGGCGGCCCGGATGCACCGGACCGCCCTTGCCCCCGTTAAGACCGATAGCCCTTAAAGCTTCACGCTGGCGCGGGCGTAGAAGAAGCGGCCCGGAACGTCGTACATCGTCGGGTCGAAGTTATTGAGATCGCAGGTGACGCAGCCCGGCGCGCGGGTGTTGAGGATGTTGTTGGCACCGACCGCGAAGCCGAACTGCCGGTCGAGGAAGGTCGGATTCCAGCGCAGCTGGAGGTCCGCGTAGAACTTGTCGCTCATCACATTGACCAGATCCTCGCCGTCGAATTCCTTGAGCTTCGAGATGTAGCGTCCGGTCACGCTCGCCCCGAAATTCGCGAGGTCCCAATCGAGGATTCCGATCGCCTTCCATTTCGGGAAGCCCTGCGACGGGCTGCCCTGCTCGGTGCCTTCGCGGCTGATGACCTGCGTTCCGCCGGTGATCGGGACGATCACGTCGAAGTTCCTAAGGAACGTATTGTTCCAGGTCACGCCGAAGCGGCCCATTCGCGTCGCCCGCGTCCGATAGGCGAGGTTGACGTCGATGCCCTTGGTTCGGATCCCGGCGATGTTGCCGAGGATGCCGTTGACCTGGGTCAGCGTCCCGCCGACCCGGGTGACCAGCGCGCACGACGTCGGGTCGTTGTTGAGCTCGCAATTGTTGAGCGTGAAGTCCGCGTCGAGCGGCTGGATCGCCCCCTTGATCCTGATGTTGTAGTGATTGGCCTCGATTGAGAAGCCCGGCAGGAACGACGGGCTGTACACAGCGCCGAACACCCAGCTCTTCGACGTTTCGGGCTTCAGATTCTCGTTGCCCCCCACCGCGACCGAAATCTGCGGATTGGTCTGCTGATAGGTGCCGGCCGCCGGCACTCCGTGAAGGATACAGTTCGCCTTCACGGCCGCGCTGTTGTTGAAGCTGTTCGCGCCGGTGTTGTCGTTCGAGCAGGGATCGGCGATCGTCTGGTCGAACCGCGACAGGCTTCCAAACAGTTCGCCGATCGACGGCGCCCGGAAGCCCTCGGCATAGGAACCGCGCAGGCGCAGATCCTTGAACGGCTTGTAGTTCGCCTGACCCTTCAAGGTCGTGTGCGAGAAGTTGTTGCCAGACTCGGTGTGGTACTTGGAGTAACGGACCGCGCCGTTCAGCTCGAGCAGCTCGATGCCGGTAATGCCCCTGAGAATCGGCGCATTGACCTCGGCATAGGCTTCCTTCGCATTGTAGCTACCCTTGGTCGGTTGCGCCGGAATGTCCGAGCTGAAGCCGGCTGCGACCACAGGATCGGGGTCGAACCGGCCGCTCAGCTCCCGATATTCGAGGCCGGCGGCGAGGCCCAGCGGCCCTCCCGGCAGCTCGAACAGCTCACCGGAAACGTTGGCGGTCGCGTCGTACATGTCCTGCTTGCTGCTGTCGTTCTGGATGAACGTGGCGAACTCGATCATCTCAGGCGTGATCGATCCGGCACCGCCGAACATGTTGAAGGGAACGCAGGTTCCGACCCCGTCGACGCCGGGCTGGCCGACGCATTGATCGACCGGGCCGAGCGCCTGACGAAGATGGTTGGAATTGATGTTGCCGAGCATGCGCTGGCTGGCCTGGTTGTGCCCGTAGACTCCGTTGACATCCCAGTACCAGTCGCGCCCGCCGAGATTGAAATTGCCGTCGAAGGTGCCGACGATGTAGCTCGTATCGACCTTCTGCGAGAAGCGACGGGGACCGCCCTCGATGAACCGCCGCAGGACGAGGTCGAAGTTCGCCTCGTTCACCAGCGGAGTGGTCGGATCGTCGTGGACCAGGGAAACCCCGAACGGGTTGAACGGGTTGGTCGCATCGATCTCGATACTGTCCAGAACCGGCGTGCAGCCGCAGGCGGGGCCGACCCCGAACGGCAGCGGAGCGGCCTGGTTCTTCGACTTGCGCTCGTTCCACATCCCCTTAACCGAGAAGTTGAAATTGTCCGCAAGCTCATATTTGAGGTTGGCGAACAAGCCGTAGCGCTGGGTCGGAATCTGGAAATAGTTGAACGGCGCGAAGTTGAACCGGTCGGGCGTGCCGAAGGCGTGGAAGTCGCTTCCGGCACCCGTCGGATTGAGCGGGTTATAGTTCGGCGCCGAGCCATCGAGGATCGGGTTGTTGAGGACCAGGTCGAGCATCGGGTTGGTTGCCGGAATGATCACGGGGCAGGTGTCCGGATCCGTACAGCCCTCGTCCCGCGGCAGGGTCGGATCCTGCAGCACGTCGAACCGGCCCATCACCGGAACGCCCGAGCAGCCACCGTCGGCGCAGGTGGTGCTGTACGGCGCCGGGAAGCGCGACAGCGCTCGGTCGGCCGAGCTCACTGCCCCCTGCTTCACATAATTGCCGCCGACCACGAACGACAGGCGATGGCTGTCGCCATTGCCCCAGCTCGCCTGGTAATTCTGGGTCTTGCCGTCACCCTGCTGATACTGGCCATATTGGGCGGACAGCTGCAGGCCTTTCTGATGCTGCTTGGTGATGATGTTGACGACGCCTGCGATCGCGTCCGAGCCATAGATCGCCGAGGCGCCGTCCTGGAGGACTTCGACCCGCTCGATCATGCTTTCGGGAATGGCGTTGAGGTCGACCGACCCGGGCACGCCCGAAGCCGAGGCGCCGTTGACGAAGCGCAGGCTGTCGACGAGCACCAGCGTCCGGCGCGAGCCAAGATAGCGCAGGTCGATTTCGGCCGAACCAGCACCGACGCCGCCGCCGTCGGGCGGGTTGCCGAGATTGCCGGAGTTGTTGAACTTGCCATTGAGGCCGCCGCCGGAGCTCGGCAGCCGCTGAAGCACGTCGTTGATCGAACTGAGGCCGGTCTTTGCGATGTCCTGCTGGTCGAGGAACACGCGCGGGGCGTCGAGGTCGAGCGGGTTGCGGCGAATGCGCGATCCGGTGATGACGATTTCGCCGGTCGCGGGGTTCTGAGCGCTTTCGGCCTGGGATGCCGGAGTCTGGCTCACGTCCGGTGGCGGCAGCGTGCTTTGGGCATTGGCCGCGCTGGTTCCGCCGATCAGCGCCGCAAAAGCCACGCCCGCGCGAAGTGCCGTGTTGGTCCGGATCATCTGTGCTCCCCTTTTGTCCGCCCGCCGCATACGGAACGGAGTATGAAACAACCGTAACCTACGGCGATGTCAGTGAGGAAGCTGCTTCTGTAACCCTGCCGACACAATTCACGTCAGGTGATGCATAAGAGTCACGCCGCGCCGGGCGCCGGTAGAGAGAGGTAGGCGAGACGCCGAAGCTCGCGCCGCCCGCGCGTCACGGTGTCGAGAATCAGCCCGGCGAAGACGCACAGCACCGCGACAATGACCAGGCCGGTGGCCAGGATTGCCGTCGGGAAGCGCGGGACGAGCCCAGTGTGGAGATAGGTGATCACCAGCGGGATCGAGAGCAGGATCGCGGCCGCCAGAAGCAGCGCACCGATCGTCCCGAAGAACAGCACCGGCCGTTCGATCCGGTAAAGCGTGACGATGGTCTTGAGGATCCGCCACCCGTCCGAGAAGGTGGACAGCTTCGATTCCGACCCTTCCGGACGGGCCGCATAGACCGTCTCGACCTCGCCCACCGGCATCCTGAGCTCTAACGCATGGACGCTGATCTCGGTCTCGATCTCGAACCCCGACGACAGCACCGGAAAGCTCTTCACGAACCGCCGCGAGAACACCCGGTAGCCCGAGAAGATGTCGCTGAAGCTCCGCCCAAACAGCCCCGACAGCAGCCCGGTGAAGATCCGGTTCCCGAGGACGTGACCGCCGCGATAGGCCTCTTTCTCCTCATGATTGCGGGTCCCGACGACCATGTCGAGCTGTTCGGCGAGCAGTTGGTCGACCATCGCTGGCGCCGCTTGGGGATCGTAGGTCAAATCGCCGTCGGCCATCAGGTAGACGTCGGCGTCGACGTCGGCGAACATCCGCCGCACCACGTGGCCCTTGCCCTGCTGGCGCTCGGTGCGCACGACCGCGCCGGCAGCGGCGGCAAGCGCGCAGGTCCGATCGCTGCTGTTGTTATCGTAGACGTAGACCGTGGCCGTCGGCAGCGCGCTTCGAAAACCGGCGACGGTCGCTCCGATCGCCGCTTCCTCGTTGAAGCACGGCAGCAGCACCGCGATGCGCACTTGGTCGGTCAAGCGATCCCCCTGGTCGGCGCTTCGGCTATAGAGGCGATCAATTGCCAGCGGCTAGGCCGTTTTCGCCGATCCGAGCGGTCGTCACATGAAGCAGCCGGAAATCGGCCGATAGATCGGCCAGGCGCCACGGCTCGCCCGGCGGGATCACGAACGCGGCGGATTCCGCGAGGTCGAACCCGTCGCCGCGCTCGAGCCGTGCGCGGCCGTCGACGACGAAGCCGAACACCAGCTCGCCGGGATGCGCGTCGAATTCGAGCCGAGCCGAGCCGCCCGGACGAAGCGTCCGAACCTCCGCCAGGCCTCCGGTCGCCTCGGAGATGCCGCTGTCCTGCGCTTCTCCCCCGGCGAACGGAGCCCACGGCGCCTCGGCCGCGACGTGACGCACGAACCGCTGCCCGCCGAAGCTGCGGTCCGTCGCGACGGCGGTCGGCAGTTCGAGCTCGTGATCGGCGCAGGTCTCGTGCAGCGCCGGACAACTCAGCTCCACGACCTCGAGGCCGGGTGAGCTTTCGAGGACCCGGTGGCGGATCCCGGGCGGCTGCAGGACGAGATCGCCCGGAGTCATCACGAACGGCGCGCCCTGGTCCTCGTACACCACCCGGACCCAGCCGCGGCGCACGAAGATCATCTGGAACGCGAGCCGGTGATAATGGACCCAGTCGGCGACGGGCCCGCCCTCGTCGATCGTGATCGCCGACGCGATGTAGCGACCGCCGAGGCGCCCCGGAATAAGGTCGCGATACCGCATCCCCGCTCGGCCCGATCCCGAATCGCCGCCGCGGCTCAGGACGAACTCGGGGCGGAACTCGGGCAGCGCGCTCGCCGGCCGTGGCGCGTCCGGCCTGGTCGACAAGCGGACGGTTTCGCTGCCGCGGCTCAACGTGGCGCTGTGCGGCTCATCGGCCGGATAGATCGTCTCGATCCGAAAACCCTGCGAGGTGAGCTCGGCGAGCGCCGAGTCGAGGTCGGAGCACAGCCGCTCGACCGGCTTCAACCTTTCTTGACCGACTTCTTCGCCGCGGTCTTGGCCGCCGGCTTGGGCTCCGCTTTGGCTTCGGGCTTCTTGGCCGAAGCTTTGGCCGCCGGGGCCTTCGCCGCCGGTGCATCCTTCACCGGCTTGGCCGGCTTGGGCTTGGCCGCGGCCTTTTCGACCGGTCCCTTGGCCGGCGGCTCGGGTTCGGCCTTCGCTTGCGCCTTGCCCTTCTTCGCCGCCTTCTTCGGTTTGGCAGGAGCGTGGTCGTGGCCGCAGCCCGGGCCGTGGACATGGCCTTCCTCGCTCTCGAGGTCGGCCTCGAGCTCGGCCTTGGTCGCCTTGCGCTCGGCGATCTCCGCCTTCGAGAATAGGAAATCGACGACCTTGTCCTCGTACAGCGGAGCGCGCAGCTGGGCGGCGAACATCGGTTCCTGCTGAACCAGCTGGAGGAAGCGGTCGCGGTCCTGCCCCTGATATTGCGACGCCGCCTGGGCGATCAGGGTGCGCATCTCCTGGTCGCTGACCTCGATCCCGTTGGCCGCGCCGATCTCGGACAGCAGCAGGCCGAGGCGCACGCGCCGCTCGGCGATACGGCGATAGTCGGCGGCATCCCGCTCGACCTCCTCGAGCGCGGCCTTCGGGTCGGTCTCGTGGCTCGCTTCGTGGCGAAGCTGGTTCATGATGTTTTGGAACTCGGCCTCGACCATCGATTCCGGCACCGCGAAGTCATGTCGCGCGGCGAGCTGGTCGAGCAGCTGGCGCTTCATGTGCGTGCGGGTGAGGCCGTTCAGCTCCTGCTGCTGCTGGTCGCGGACCAGCCCCTTGAGCTGGTCGAGGTCCTTCAAGCCCAGCGCCTTGGCGAATTCCTCGTCGACCTTGGTCTCGCCGAGCGTCTTCACGTCCTTGACCGTCACCGCGAAAGTGGCCGGCTTGCCCTTGAGATTCTCGGACGGATAATCGTCCGGAAAAGTGACGTTCACGGTCCGCTGGTCACCAGCCTTCGCGCCGAGGAGCTGGTCCTCGAAGCCCGGGATCAGCTGGCCGGAGCCGAGCTCGACCGCCATGTCCTCGCCTTTGCCGCCTTCGAACGGGACTCCGTCGACCGAGCCCTCGAAGTCGATCGTGACGAGATTGCCGATCGCGGCCTTGTGGCCCTTCTTCGAATCGACCCAGTTCTTGGCCTGACCGGCGAGCTGCTTGAGTTGGTCGGCGACCGCCGACTCGTCGGCGTCGACCGTCAGCCGCTCGAGCGACAGGCCGTCGATGTTCGGCGCCGGAACGTCGGGCAGCGCTTCCAGCCGGATGCTGACCTCAGCGTCCTTGCCGGGCTCGTATTTCTCGTCGAGCACGACTTCCGGCTGGAGCGCCGGGCGCACCTTCCGGTCCTGCAAAAGCTGCTGGACGCCCTCCTGGACCGCCCCCTGGAGCGCGTCGCGCTGGATCGCGTCGCCATGCATCTTCTTGATCAGGTTCGGCGGGACCTTGCCGGGACGGAAGCCGGGCATCCGCACCTGCGGCGCGAGCCGCTTGATCTCGGCATCCACCCGGGCCTCGATGTCCTTGGCCGGGATGGTCAGCATGAAGGCGCGCTTGAGGCCCTCGTTCTCAGTCTCGACAGTCTTGATCGTCACGATTCAATCCCAAACCTGGTTCAATTAACTGCGCGGCCCCCGCGCTCGGGCAATGGTGCGCGCGGAGGGAGTCGAACCCCCACATCTTGCGATACTGGAACCTAAATCCAGCGCGTCTACCAGTTCCGCCACGCGCGCG
>JBJMUB010000083.1:0-27673 GCA_045811385.1 Sphingomicrobium sp.
AGATGGCGCCGGTGCAGGTGATGGAGGTCGCGACCTTCTACACCATGTTCAACCTCGCACCCGTCGGCAAATTCCACGTTCAGGTCTGCGGCACGACGCCCTGCATGCTGCGCGGGTCCGATGATGTGCTGTCCGCCTGCTACAAGCGGGGGTTGAAAAAAGGCCACACCACCAGCGACGGTTTGTTCACCCTGACCGAGGTCGAGTGCCTGGGCGTCTGCGCCAATGCGCCGATGGTCCAGATCAACGATGACAATTACGAGGACCTCACAGAAGCGAGCATGGGCGCGATCCTCGAGGCTTTGGCGGACGGCAGGACGCCGAAGCCGGGTCCGCAAATCGAACGCCATACCAGCGCCCCTGAAGGCGGCCCGACCACGCTCAAGAAGATGGCCGAGCGCAACTACGACTACCGGGGGCAATGGTGAAGGACGTCGGCAAGATTATCGTCGCCATCCTGGTGATCGTCATCACCTGGAAGATCGTGAAGGGCCTGATCGGCCTGCTGGTCGGCCTCGCGGTCGCCGGGTTGATCGTCTACGGCGGGGTAAAGCTTTTGGAGGGAAGGGGCGGCAATGGGTAGCGTCACGCCTCTCGCCGACAAGGACCGCATCTTCACCAACGTCTACGGCTTTCAGTCGCCTGACCTGAAGGCGGCGCAGCAGCGAGGCGATTGGGACAAGACCGCCGACCTCATGAAGCTCGGCCAGGATCAGATCATCGAGGTCGTCAAGGCGTCCGGCCTCCGCGGGCGTGGCGGAGCAGGCTTCCCGACGGGCCTCAAGTGGAGCTTCATGCCCAAGGAGCCCAAGCCCGGCAAGCCCAACTTCCTCGTCATCAACGCCGACGAATCCGAGCCCGGCAGCTGCAAGGACCGCGAGATCCTCCGCCACGATCCGCACAAGCTGGTCGAGGGCGCGCTGATCGCCGGCTGGGCGATGCGCGCCCGCGCCGCTTACATATACGTCCGCGGCGAGTTCATCCGCGAAACCGAGGCGCTGCGGCGCGCCGTCGCCGAAGCCTATGAGGCGGGCTTCCTCGGCAAGAACGCCTGCGGCTCGGGCTACGACTTCGACCTGTTCGTCCACCGCGGGGCCGGCGCCTATATCTGCGGCGAAGAGATGGCGATGCTTGAAAGCCTCGAGGGCAAGCAGGGCAAGCCGCGTCTAAAACCCCCGTTCCCGGCCGGGGCCGGCCTCTACGGCTGCCCGACCACGGTCAACAATGTCGAGAGCATCGCGGTCGTCCCGACCATCTTGCGGCGCGGCCCGGAATGGTTCGCGAGCTTCGGCAATCCCAAAAACGAGGGCACCAAGCTGTTCCAGATCTCGGGCCATGTGAACTGCCCGTGCGTGGTCGAGGAAACGATGGGCATCGGCTTCCGCGAGCTGATCGACCGCCACGCCGGCGGGATCCGCGGCGGCTGGGACAATCTGCTTGCGGTGATTCCCGGCGGGTCGTCGGTGCCGCTGGTCCCGGCGCACGAGATCATGGATGCGCCGATGGACTTCGACGGGCTCAAGGCGCTCGGTTCCGGCCTCGGCACCGCGGCGGTGATCGTTATGGACAAATCGACCGACATCGTCCGCGCGATCAGTCGAATCAGCTATTTCTACAAGCACGAGAGCTGCGGCCAGTGCACCCCGTGCCGCGAAGGCACTGGCTGGATGTGGCGGATGATGGAGAAGCTGCGCGAAGGGGATGCGGAAGTCTCCGACATCGACAAGCTCATCGACGTCACCAAGCAGGTCGAGGGTCATACGATCTGCGCCCTCGGCGACGCCGCGGCATGGCCGATCCAGGGGTTGGTCAAGCATTTCCGGCCTGAGCTCGAGCGGCGCATCGCCGAACGGGCGGGTAAGCATCTATTGGAGGCTGCCGAGTGAGTAAATTTGCGACCTTTTTCGCTGCGCTGCTGCTGATCCCGTCGGCGGCGTCGGCGCAGCTCGCCGGGGGCCGGTCGGGCACGTCGAGCACGACCACGTACAGCGGGCGGATCGCGTTCGACGAGCTCAACGCCTTCGGCGCATGTTTTGCGACGAGGCAGACCAAGGACGCCCTCCGGCTCGTCAGCACGGAGGCCGGATCCGCGGACGAAGCGCGGATTTACAAAGCGCTGTTCAGCAAGGAGCAGTATTGCCTCGGCGACCTCGCCGGGCTGTCCGTGCCCTGGCAGCTCGTCCGCGGCGCGGTCGGCGAGGGTTTTTACAGCCGGCGCGTGCCGGTCCCCGCCAATCTCGCCCTTCCGCGCGATCTTGCGCCGGACAAGGTCAAGTCCGTGTTCGATGCCGCAAGCTGTTATGCCGGACGGCACCCCGCCGACGCTAGGGCGCTGATCGAAACGACCAAGCCGGCGACCAAGGAGGAGTCGGCAATGCTCGACGCGCATTGGGCCGAGTTCGAGGAGTGCCTGCCGCCGAACATGCCGGCTGGATTCAAGTTCGACACTTTGCTGCTCCGCTACCGCATCGCCGAGGCGCTGTGGCGGATGGGCCGGGTGCACAACTGATGGTCGCGCCCCTCGTCATTTTCGCCGCGGCGGCGGCCGGCTCGGCGGATGACCTAGCGGTGCAGGCCGTGCACAATTTCGGAGCGTGCATCGTTCGCGAGGCGCCGACCGGCGCGGCCGAGCAGGTTTTGAGGCTCGATTACCGATCCGAGGAATATCGCAAGAAGCTCCGCGCCATGGCCAAGGGCCATGACCGCTGCATCGTTCCCGGCTGGCAGATCGGTTCGAGCCAGGTGCTGGTTGCGGGGGCGATCGCCGAGGCGCTGCTGAAGTCGGAGGTCAGGGCCGACGAGATGCCGCGCCGGATCGCGTTCGACCCGGCGCGCGCGACCATCAAGGCGCGCAGTCCGACCGAGACGATGGCCTTGTGCGCGACGCTCCAGGCGCCGCAGGCAACCGCGCGGCTGCTTCAGACCGAGCCGGCGAGCAAGGAAGAATCGGTGGCGATCGGGACGATTGCACCGGTGCTCACCGAGTGCCTGCGCAAGGACATCAAGCTGGCGGTCAACAAGCCGGCGCTGCGCGCGCTGCTCGCGCTCGCGGCGTGGCGGATCGTGACGACTCCGAAGGCGCCGTCATGAGCAGCACTATGATCATCATCCTGTCGCTCGCGGTGATCGCGCTGCTCATCGGCGTGATCCTCGCTGCCGGCGGCGACCGGCCGCGGATCACGACGATCGAGACCAAGCGCAAGCGCGAGGATGAGGACGAGGACGACGATGCCTAAGGTCACCGTCGACGGCGTCGAGCTCGAGGTCCCGCAGGGCGCGACCGTGCTTCAGGCGTGCGAGCTCGCGGGGAAGGAGATTCCGCGCTTTTGCTACCACGAGCGTCTGTCGATCGCCGGCAATTGCCGGATGTGCCTGGTCGAGGTCGCTCCGGGGCCGCCCAAGCCGCAGGCATCGTGCGCGCTTCCGGCCGCCGACGGACAGGCGATCCGCACCGACACCGCGATGGTCAAGAAGGCGCGCGAGGGAGTGATGGAGTTCCTGCTCATCAACCACCCGCTCGACTGCCCGATCTGCGACCAGGGCGGCGAATGCGACCTTCAGGACCTGGCGATGGCCTACGGCCGCGGCTTCTCCCGCTACGAGGAGAACAAGCGGGCGTTCGACGATAAGTACATGGGCCCGGTCATCAAGACCTCGATGAACCGCTGCATCCAGTGCACGCGCTGCATCCGCTTTTCGTCTGAGGTCGCCGGGGTCGACGAGATCGGCATGCTGTACCGCGGCGAGGACAGCCAGATCACTTCCTATCTCGAGCGGGCCGTCTCGGGCGAGCTCGCCGGCAACCTCGCCGACGTCTGCCCGGTGGGCGCGCTGCTGCAGAAGCCGCAATTGTTCGAGCAGCGCTCGTGGGAGCTGCGGCGCGTGCCGGGGATCGACGTCATGGACGCGGTCGGCTCAAACATCCGCTTCGACGTCCGCCAGCGGCAGGTGATGCGGATCCTCCCGCGCGTCAACGAGGACGTCAACGAGGAGTGGATCCACGACAAGACGCGGCACCACGTCGATGCGCTGGTGCGCAACCGGCTCGACCGGCCGTGGGCGCGGGAGAAAGGCAAGCTGCGCGAGGCGTCATGGCAGGACGCGCTCGCGATCTTCGCCAGGCGGCTCAAGAAGGCGGGCGGCAAGGTCGCGGCGGTCGCCGGCGACCTGCTCGATGCCGAAACCATGTATGCCGCGAAAAAGCTGCTCGAAGGGCAGGGGTCGCGCCTGCTCGAAGGGCGCCAGACCGGGCTCGACTATGACGTCAGCTCGTTGAGCGCCGTCGCGTTCAACTCGACTATCGCCGGGATCGAAGACGCCGACGCGGTACTTCTGGTCGGCTCCAACATCCGTTGGGAAGCGCCGCTGATCGCCACTCGAATCCGCAAAGTCGCTCGCAAGGGCGGCAGGGTGTTCGCGATCGGGCCCGAGTTCGACCTCGGCATGGCCGTCGAATGGCTCGGCGACGACCTCAAGGTGCTCGGCAACCTGCCCAGGGCGGTGACCGATGTCTTCGCCGCAGCGGAGCGGCCCGCGGTGATCGTCGGCCCGGGCGCCCTCGCTGCCGGAGGGCTCGGCGCCGCGCTCACGCTGGTCGACCGGCTCGGCCTGATCAAAGGCGACTGGAACGGCTTCAACGTCGTCCACACGTCGGCGGCGCGCATGGCGGGGCTCGTGCTCGGCTATGCACAGCCGGGCGGGCTCGCCGACCTCGAAGCGGCCAAGCCCGAGCTGGTGCTGCTACTCGGCGCCGACGATATGCCGGCCGACCGCCTCGCCGGAGCGTTCAAAGTCTATATCGGCCATCACGGCGACGCCGGCGCGAAGCAGGCGGATCTGGTGCTGCCGGGCGCGGCCTATGCGGAGAAGCATGGGACTTATGTCAACGCCGAAGGGCGCGTTCAGCGCGGCGAGAAGGCGGCCTTCGCCCCGGGCGAGGCGCGCGAGGATTGGGCGATCCTGCGCGCGGTCAGCGAGCTCGCCGGCAAGGCGCTGCCGTTCGACACCTTCGCACAGCTGCGCGCGGCGATGACCGCGGAGTTTCCCCAGCTCGGCCGCGACGGGCTGATCGACCTGCCGTGGTCGCCGCCGAAGCTCGCCGCGAAGGCCGAAGGCCCGATCCGCTATCCAATCGGCGACTTCTTCCTGACCAATGCGATCTGCCGCAACAGCCCGACCATGCGCCGCTGTTCCGAGGAGCTGGTGCAGGGCGTACAGGTTCAGGAGGCGGCGGAGTGAGGGGTCTTTTTTGTTCCCCGGCGAAGGCCGGGCCCCAGGGCAGCGGGAACCGCTGCCCCGCAGCGGCCTGGGCCCCGGCCTACGCCGGGGAACGGAGGGCTGCATGACCGCCGCGTTTCAGCATTGGGGAATGGCGCACGACTGGGCGTGGTTCCTCGCGACGGTGATCGGAATCCTGCTGATCGCCTTTCCGCTGATGCTGGCGGTGGCGATGATCATCTACGCCGAGCGCAAGATCTGGGCGGCGATGGCGCTTCGCCGTGGGCCCAACGTGGTCGGGCCGTGGGGACTCCTTCAGAGCTTCGCCGACGGGCTCAAGGTGTTCCTCAAGGAAACCATCATCCCGACCAGCGCCAACAAGGGCCTGTTCCTGATCGCTCCGATCGTCACCTTCACGGTGGCGCTGATCGTCTGGGCGGTGGTGCCGTTCGATGCCGGAGTGGTGCTGGCCGATGTCAACGTCGGGCTGCTCTACATCCTCGCGGCAAGCTCGTTGGGCGTCTACGGAGTGATCGTCGCCGGCTGGGCGTCCAACTCCAAATATCCGTTCTTCTCGGCGCTCCGAGCGGCGGCGCAAATGGTCAGCTACGAAGTCTCGATCGGCTTCGTGCTGATCACCGTCGTGCTTTACGCGAACAGTTTCAACCTGTCGCAGATCGTGATCGGCCAGACCGGCAACGTGCTCGGACTGTTCAACGGCTACGGCTTCAATCCCCTCCTGTTCCCGATGTGGGTGGTGTTCTTCATCAGCTCGATGGCCGAGACCTTCCGCACTCCGTTCGACCTGGTCGAGGCGGAGAGCGAGCTCGTCGCCGGGCACCAGACCGAATATTCGTCGATGAGCTTCGCCCTGTTCTGGCTCGGCGAATATGCCAACACGATCCTGATGTGCGCCTTGAACGCAATCATCTTCTGGGGCGGCTGGCTGCCGCCGCTCAACGTCGACCTGATCCCGTGGTTCGATATCCCCGGCTGGATCTGGCTGATCGGCAAGATGTGCTTCTTTTTCTTCTGCTTCGGCTGGGTCAAGGCGACGGTGCCGCGCTACCGTTACGACCAGCTGATGCGGCTCGGCTGGAAGATCTTCCTGCCGCTGAGCCTGGTCTTCGTCGTCCTCGTCTCCGGATGGCTGATGCTGACGAGGTACGCATGAAGCATTGGCTCAAATCCTTCACCTTGTGGGAATTCCTGCGCGCGCACGCGCTGACTCTGAAATATTTCTTCAAGCCCAAGGCGACGATCAACTACCCGTATGAGAAAGCGCCGCAGAGCCCGCGCTTTCGCGGCGAGCATGCGCTTCGCCGTTATCCCAATGGTGAGGAGCGCTGCATCGCCTGCAAGCTGTGCGAGGCGATCTGCCCGGCGCTGGCGATCACCATCGAGGCCGAGCCGCGCGAGGACGGCAGCCGGCGCACCACCCGCTACGACATCGACATGGTCAAATGCATTTATTGCGGGCTGTGCGCCGAGGCGTGCCCGGTCGACGCCATCGTCGAGGGGCCGAACCTCGAATTCGCCACCGAAACGCGGGAGGAATTGCTCTACGACAAGGCCAAATTGCTCGCCAACGGGGACAAGTGGGAGCAGGCCATCGCCGCCAACCTTGCCGCCGATGCGCCGTATCGGTAGGACCAATGATCGCCGCAATCGCCTTTTACCTGTTCGTGACGCTCACGATCGTTCCTGCGATCGCCGTGATCTTCGCGCGCAACCCGGTGCACAGCGTGCTGTGGCTGATCCTTGCTTTCTTCAACGCCGCCGGGCTGATGCTGCTGCTCGGCGCCGAGTTCATCGCGATGCTGGTGGTGATCGTCTACGTCGGCGCGGTCGCAGTGCTGTTCCTGTTCGTGGTGATGATGCTCGACATCGACTTCGCGTCGCTGCGCACCGGGTTCACCCGCAACCTGCCGTTCGGGATCATCGTCGCGCTGGTGCTGGTGGGCGAGATCGGGGTCGCGGTCTGGTCACGGACGGCCGGGCCAGCGATGAGCGGCCGCCACATCGTCGAGGCGCCGTCGACCCCGAACATCGTCGCCCTCGGGCAATTGCTCTACAGCCGCTATTTGCTGCCGTTCGAGCTCGCGGGCCTGATCCTGCTGGTCGCGATGGTCGGAGCGATCGTGCTCACCCACCGCCGCCGCGCCGACCCGCGCACGCCCAACATGAGCCGCCAGATCCGCCGTCGGCCCGAGGATGCCGTGCGGATGACCCAGCCTGGCGTCGGCGAGGGGGTGAAGCTGTGATCGGGCGCTGTTTGATGGGACGCCGATCATGATCGGCTTGGGCCATTACCTGACCGTCGCCGCGATCCTGTTCACGATCGGCGTGCTCGGCATTTTCCTCAATCGCCGCAACGTCATCCTGATGCTGATGGCGATCGAGCTGATCCTGCTCGCAGTGAACATCAACCTGGTCGCTTTCTCGGCCTATCTCGGCGACCTCACCGGCCAGGTGCTGGCGATGTTCGTGCTGACCGTCGCCGCGGCCGAGGCGGCCATCGGCCTCGCCATACTCGTCATCTTCTTCCGCCGCCGCGGCTCGATCGCGGTCGACGACGCCAACCGGATGCACGGCTG
This sequence comes from Sphingomicrobium sp., assembly GCA_045811385.1. Taxonomy (GTDB): domain Bacteria; phylum Pseudomonadota; class Alphaproteobacteria; order Sphingomonadales; family Sphingomonadaceae; genus Sphingomicrobium. Next base: position 7,815 of record JBJMUB010000083.1, read on the forward strand.
ATGGCGCTCGAAGCAATCGTTTTCCTGCCGCTGCTGGCGGCGCTGGTCGCCGGGCTTGGCGGGCCGTGGATCGGCAAGACCGCGGCCAAGGTCGTGACCACCGGCGCGCTGATGATCGGCGCGGTGCTGAGCTGGCCGATCTTCTTCCAGTATATCGCGGGTGGCGCCCAGCCCGCGGTCGTCCCGGTGCTGGAGTTCATCAACTCCGGCGACCTCAAGGTCGACTGGGCGCTTCGGCTCGACAGCCTGACCGCGGTGATGCTGGTCGTCGTGACGACCGTCAGCTCGCTCGTCCACCTCTACAGCTGGGGCTATATGGAGGAGGACCCGGGCCAGCCGCGCTTCTTCGCTTATCTGTCGCTGTTCAGCTTCGCGATGCTGATGCTGGTGACCGCCGACAGCCTGGTCCAGATGTTCTTCGGCTGGGAAGGCGTCGGCCTCGCTTCCTATCTGCTGATCGGCTTCTGGTACCACAAGCCATCGGCCAATGCGGCGGCGCTGAAGGCGTTCATCGTCAACCGCGTTGGCGACTTCGGCTTCAGCCTCGGCATCTTCGGCACCTTCCTGGTGTTCGGCACCGTCTCGATCCCCGCGATCCTCGCCGCCGCGCCGGGCATGGCCGGGTCGACCGTCGGCTTTGCCGGAATGCACGTCGGCACGATGACCCTGCTCTGCCTGCTGCTGTTCGTCGGCGCGATGGGCAAGTCGGCGCAGCTCGGCCTCCACACCTGGCTGCCCGACGCGATGGAGGGCCCGACGCCGGTCAGCGCGCTGATCCACGCCGCGACCATGGTCACCGCCGGCGTGTTCATGGTCTGCCGCCTGTCGCCGATGTTCAACGTGTCGCCGACGGCGATGCACGTCGTCACCTACGTCGGTGCCGCGACCTGCTTCTTCGCCGCGACCGTCGGCACCGCCCAGAACGACATTAAGCGGGTGATCGCTTATTCGACCTGCTCGCAGCTCGGTTACATGTTCTTCGCCGCGGGAGTCGGCGCCTACGGCGCGGCGATGTTCCATTTGTTCACGCACGCCTTCTTCAAGGCTTTGCTGTTCCTCGGCGCCGGCAGCGTGATCCACGCCATGCATCACGAGCAGGACATGCGGTACTACGGCGGCTTGCGGAAGGAGATCCCGTTCACCTTCTGGGTGATGGTGACCGGCACGCTCGCGATCACCGGAGTGGGGGTCGCCGGGATCGGATTCGCAGGGTTCTGGTCGAAGGACGCGATCCTCGAGGCGAGCTGGGCGAGCGGGTCGGTGCCCGGAACGATCGCTTTCTGGCTCGGAGCGATCGCCGCGCTGATGACCAGCTTCTATTCGTGGCGGCTGATTTTCCTGACTTTCTTCGGCGAGCCGCGCTGGGGTGCGTCCGAACACATCCAGCATGCGCTTCACCATGTGCACGAGAGCCCCGACGAGGAGCATGGCGACAGCAGCCATTCGAAGGTGACTCCGCCGACCGGCACCGGCGGCTATAACCCGCACGAGAGCCCCTGGACGATCCTCGTGCCGATCGGCCTGCTGGCGCTCGGCGCCATCGTCGCCGGGCAAATCTGGCACGGTATTTTCGTCGACGCCGAGCGGGCGCCGGAGTTCTGGCGCGGCGCGGTCGCGTTCAGCGAGCATCTCGCCCATGCCGCGCATGAGGTCGATCCGTGGGTGAAGCTCACGCCGACCGTCGCCATGCTGCTCGGCCTGTGGATCGCGTGGAACAACTACATCCGCGACCCGGGCGCAGCCGGGCGCTTCGTCGCCACCTTCCCGGCGGTGCACCGGTTCGTGCTCAACAAATGGTATTTCGACGAGCTCTACGACGTGCTGTTCGTGCGCCCGGCGCTGTGGCTCGGCCGGCTCTTCTGGAAAGGTGGTGACGAAGGCACGATCGACCGCTTCGGCCCGCACGGCGCGGCCTATGCGGTCGGGATCGGCAACCGGATCACTGCGCGGGTTCAGTCGGGCTATCTCTACTCCTACGCTTTGGTCATGCTGCTCGGACTGATCGGCGCCGCCACCTGGGCGATCTGGTGGGCGCGCTGATGGCCGGAGCGCCGCTGCTCAGCCTGCTGATCGCGCTGCCCCTGTTCGCGGGCGTGCTGTGCCTGCTGTTCAAGGCCGAGGGCGCGCGCTGGATCGCGCTCGTCGCGACCTTCGTCGAGTTCGCGCTGAGCCTCTACCTGTGGGCCGGGTTCGACCCCAACGGAGCGCAGTGGCAGTTCCAGGAGATCAGGGCGCTCGGCGGCGGAGTCAGCTGGGCGCTCGGCGTCGATGGCATCGCTTTGCTGCTGATCGTCCTCACCGCGTTCCTGATGCCGATCTGCATCGGCGCGAGCTGGCGCTCGATCGACAGGCGCGTGCCCGAATATATGGCCTATTTCCTGCTGATGGAGGCGCTCATCATGGGCTCCTTCGCGGCGCAGGACCTGTTCCTGTTCTACATTTTCTTCGAAGGCGGACTGATCCCGATGTACCTGATCATCGGCGTCTGGGGCGGCGCCGAGCGGATCAAGGCCAGCTACAAATTCTTCCTCTACACCTTCCTCGGCTCGGTGCTGATGCTGATCGCGATGATCTACATGGTCGGAACGGCGCACACGAGCTCGATCCCGGAGCTGATGGCCTACGACTTCCCGAAGGCCGCCCAGACCTGGCTGTTCCTCGCCTTCCTCGCCAGCTTCGCGGTCAAGCTGCCGATGTGGCCGGTCCACACCTGGCTCCCGGACGCTCACGTCCAGGCACCGACCGCCGGTTCGGTGATCCTCGCCGGTGTGCTTCTGAAGCTCGGCGGCTACGGCTTCATCCGCTTCTCGCTGCCGATGTTCCCCGACGGCTCGGCCCAGTTCATCCCGCTGATGTTCGGGCTGTCGGCGGTCGCCGCGATCTACACCAGCCTGGTCGCGCTAGTGCAGACCGACATGAAGAAGCTGATCGCTTATTCGTCGGTCGCGCACATGGCGTTCGTCACCTTCGGCCTGTTCGCCATGAACCGCCAGGGGATCGAGGGCGCGATGATGGTCATGCTCGGCCACGGCCTCGTCTCGGGCGCACTCTTCCTGTGCGTCGGAGTGGTTTACGACCGGCTGCACAGCCGCGACATCGCGCGCTACGGCGGGCTCAGCGATAACATGCCGGGCTACGCCTTGCTGTTCATGGTCTTCACCATGGCCAGCATCGGGCTCCCCGGCACCAGCAATTTCGTCGGCGAGTTCCTGAGCATGGTCGGGACCTACAAGGCGTCGACCTGGGCGGCGATCGCCGCGGCGTTCAGCACGATCCTCGCCGCGGCCTATATGCTGTGGCTCTACTGGCGGATCTGCTTCGGCACCCAGCGCAACACCGACGCAGCGGCGATGAAGGACCTCGACCTGCGCGAATGGTGGCTGCTGGCCCCGATCGCGCTCGGCGTATTCTGGATGGGCGTCTATCCCGAGAGCTTCCTTGCGCCGATGCGCAACGACGTCGGCCGGGTGATCGCGCGCATGGAACGCGTCGCTCCGGCGGGCGATTCGCGCCCGACGCCGGGCAAGCCGATCCAGCGGGAGCACCTCCGGCTGCTCGAGAAAGCGGCGGCGCAGTGATGGGCCGGTTCGCTCCGATCCTGCCCGAGCTGATTCTCAGCATCGGCGGCACGATCCTGATGCTCGTCGCGGCCTTCGCCGGTCGCCGCGGCTCGGGCCTGACCAGCTGGCTCGCGGTTGCGCTGCTGCTCGCCGCCACCGCCGCGCTGATCGGCGCTCCGTCGCATGCCGGGCCGATCTACGACGGCCTGATCTCGGCCGACCTGTTCGCGAGCTTCGGCAAGGCGATCATGTTCCCGTCGGCGGCGATCGCCATCATCGCCGCTCAAGGCTGGTTCGAACGCGATCACGAGCACAGCAGCGAATATGCCGTGCTCATCGTGTTCGCCGCCGTCGGCATGAGCGTGATGGTCTCGGCGACCAGCCTGATCTCGCTCTACGTCGGGCTCGAGCTCAACAGCCTCGCTTCCTATGTGCTCGCTTCCTACCGCCGGAGCGACGAGCGATCGGCCGAAGCGGGCCTCAAATATTTCGTGCTCGGCGCGCTTGCCAGCGGCATCCTGCTCTACGGCATCTCGCTGCTCTACGGCTTCACGGGCACGACCAACTTCACCGGAATCGCCGCCGCGTTCGGGCGCGAGGCGCCGTCGCTCGGGCTGCTGTTCGGCCTCGTGTTCGTGCTCGCCGGCCTCGCGTTCAAGGCGAGCGTGGTCCCGTTCCACATGTGGACTCCAGACGTCTACGAAGGCGCGCCGACGCCGGTGACGATGTTCTTCAGCACCGCGCCCAAGGCCGCCGCGGTGCTGCTCGCGACCCGGGTGTGCCTCGAGGCGCTGGCCCCGGCCGCGGACGCCTGGCGGCAGATCGTCATCTTCGCCGCGCTCGCCTCGATCTTCCTCGGCGCGGTCGCCGCCTACGGGCAGACCAACATCAAGCGGCTGCTCGCTTATTCGTCGATCAACAATGTCGGATTCGCCCTCGTCGGCCTGGTCGCGGCCGGTCCCAACGGCGCGTCGGCGGTGCTGTTCTACATGGCGGTGTACGTCGTGATGAACGTCGGCGCCTTCCTCTGCGTGCTGTGGATGCGCGATGCGCAAGGCCGGCCGATCGAAACCATCGCCAGTCTGGCGGGGCTGTCGCAGACCCGTCCCGGCTTCTCCTTCGCCTTGTTCGTCTTCATGTTCAGCCTGGCCGGAGTGCCGCCGATGTTCGGCTTCTGGCCCAAGCTGCTGGTGTTCCAGGCGGCCGTCGGGGCGGGTTTCGCGCCGTTCGCCGTCGCCGCGATCCTCGGCACGGTTGTCGGCGCTTATTATTATCTGAAGATCGTCAAGGTGATGTACATGGACGATCCGGCTGAGCCCTATGCGCGGGTGCGCGAACCGGTGCAGGGGGCGCTGGTCCTGCTCGCCGCGATCGCCGTCTCGCCGCTCGGCTATCTGCTGATCGGGCCGCTCGGCGCGATCAGCGACAGGGCCGCGGCCTCGATCTTCTAGCACCGATGCGGATCCGGATCGTCGAGCGGACCGGCTCGACCAACGCCGACATTCTCGCCGACATCCAGGCGGTCGAAGGCGAGTGGCTGGTCGCTCTGGCGCAGGATTCGGGACGCGGCCGACAGGGCCGGGCGTGGGTGTCGGCACCGGGCAATTTCCACGGCAGCACTCTGGTCGCGCTTCGGCCCTGCGATCCGGCCGCGCAGACCCTCTCATTGGCGGCGGGATTGGCGCTTGCCGAGGCGATCGACGCGGCTCTGCCGGCTCAGCCGCTGATGCTCAAATGGCCCAACGACCTGATGCTGCTCGGCAAGAAGCTCGCTGGCATTCTGCTCGAGCGCAGTGGCGAGCGAGTCGCCGTCGGCTTCGGCGTCAATCTCGCTACCGCCCCGCGGCTGAAGGACCGGCATGCGGCGGCGCTGGACGGGGCAATCGCCCCGCAGGCGTTCGCGCCGCTGCTCGCCGCCAGCTTTGCCCGCCTGCTCGACCAGTGGCGGACGAGCGAAAGCGCAGCGCTGATTGGCGCCTGGCAGGAACGCGCGCATCTCCCCGGCACTCGACTGACGCTCCACGCCGGCGCGGCCGAGACCATCAGCGGCCGCTTCGCCGGACTCGAACCCGACGGAGCGCTTCGGTTGCGGCTCGACGACGGCTCGATCGAGGTCGTCCGCGCCGGAGACATAAACCTGGAATAAGGTTCGCGATTCGCCCTCTCGCTTCGCGTTGGCGGCGAGAGTAGGGCGGCTTCGTTTCGCGACCGAGTCGAATTGCTCGGGGAGGGCGATTGCGTCGCGAAATCGGCACCGGTCCCGACGGCCGCGACTCTGATTCGCAGGAGCTCCCCATGTCGTTCATCACGACCCGCGACGGCACCAATATCTTCTACAAGGACTGGGGTCCGAAAGACGCTCAGCCGATCCACTTCCATCACGGCTGGCCGCTCAGTGCCGACGACTGGGACAATCAGCTGATGTTCTTCCTCGGCGAGGGCTTCCGCGTCGTTGCCCATGACCGCCGCGGCCATGGCCGCTCGGACCAAACCGATGGCGGCAATGAGATGGATACTTACGCGTCCGACGTCGCCGACCTCGTCGCCGCGCTCGACCTCAGGAACGCCGTTCATATCGGCCATTCGACCGGCGGCGGCGAGGTCGCCCATTACGTCGCACGTGCCGAACCGGGGCGGGTCGCCAAGGCGGTGCTGATCGACGCCGTCCCGCCGGTCATGGTCAGGAAGGAATCGAACCCCGGCGGAACGCCGATCGAGGTGTTCGACGGATATCGCGCAGCGCTCGCGAACAATCGCGCCCAGCTCTACCTCGATATCCCGAGCGGGCCGTTCTACGGCTTCAACCGCATTGGCGTTCAGCCGATCGAGGGCCTGATCCGCAACTGGTGGCGGCAGGCGATGATGGGCAGCGTCAAGGCCGGCTACGAGTGCATCAAGGCCTTCTCCGAAACCGACTTCACGGAGGATCTGAAGGCGATCGACGTGCCGGTGCTCGTAATCCACAGCGAGGACGACCAGATCGTGCCCTATGAGGATTCGGCGCCGCTTACGGTCCAGCTGCTGAAGAACGGCAGCCTCAAGACCTATAAGGACCTGCCGCACGGCTGCTGCCAAACGCATCCCGACCTCATCAACGCGGACCTGCTGGCGTTTGTCCGCGGCGAGCAGGTCGGATTGCGCCGCGAGGAATCGCCGGCGCTCGTCGCCGAGTCGATCCTGGCCTGATGAGCGATGCCCGTCAGGAGCTGATCGCAACGCGCGGGGCGCAGATGTTCCCGCGCCTGACGGATGAGGAATTGGCGCGGCTCGCCCGGTTCGGCGAGCCGCGTCGCTATGACGCAGGGCAGACCGTCGCCAGCGTCGGCGAGGTCGGGCCCGGCCTGCTGCTCGTGCTGAGCGGCCGGATCGAGCTGACCCAGACCGACCGCGGCGAGCGCAAGCCCGTGGTGATCCACGAACGCGGCAATTTCATGGGCGAACTCGCCCAGTTGTCCGGCCGGCCGTATCTGGTCGACGCGGTCGCTTTGACCGATGTCGAGGCGATCTCGGTCCCGCCGGACCGCCTTCGCGCGCTCCTCATCGCCGAAGCTGACCTCGGCGAACGCATCATGCGAGCGCTGATCCTCCGCCGGGTCGGGCTGATCGCCACCGGTGTCGGTCCGGTCATCGTCGGCGACGAGGGAGATCCCGACGTGTTGCGGCTCACCAATTTCCTGCGCCGCAACGGCCACCCGTACCAGGCGCTCAATCCGGCGAATGACAGCTGTGCGCAGACTCTGGTCGAGCGCTTCCGGGTCACTTCCGAAGAACTGCCGATCGTCCTTTGTCCAGGCGGTCAGCTCCTGCGAAATCCCTCGGAAAGACAGCTCGCGCGATGCGTTGGGCTGGTCGGACCGATCGATCCAGACCGGCTCTACGACCTGGTCGTGATCGGTGCCGGTCCGGCCGGGCTGGCCACGTCGGTGTACGCCGGATCCGAAGGGCTTGCGGTGCTTACGATCGACTGCCGTTCGTTCGGCGGGCAGGCGGGGGCGTCGGCAAGGATCGAAAATTACCTTGGCTTCCCAACCGGCATTTCCGGAATCGCGTTGATGGCCCGCGCCTACAACCAGGCGCAGAAGTTCGGGGTCGAGATGGCGATTCCGGACGAGGCCGTGACGCTCGAATGCAGCAACGAGCCGTGCCGTTTGTTGCTCCACACCGGCGAGCGCATCCAGGCGCGCAGCGTGGTTCTCGCCACGGGTGCGCGCTACCGGCGCCTGTCGGTCGAGCGGCTCGAGCAATTCGAAGGCGCTTCGGTGCATTATTGGGCTTCGCCGCTCGAGGCGGATCTTGTGGCTGGTCAGGACGTGGTCCTCGTCGGAGGCGGCAACTCTGCCGGCCAGGCCACGGTGTTCCTCGCTGCCCGGGCCAGGCGGGTGACGGTCGTCGCCCGGAGGCCGCTGCGCGAGACCATGTCGCAATATCTGGTCGAGCGGATCGGCGGCCTCCCCAACGTCGACGTCGTGATCGGATGCGAGGTCGGCGAGCTGCACGGCCCGCCCGGCCGGCTGGAGGGGATCACCATTCGCGAGCGTGCTACCGGCCTCGACCGCGAGCTTCGCGCGCGGTTCCTGTTTTCCTTCATCGGCGCCGATCCGAACACCGACTGGCTGCGGAGTTCCGGAATCCGGCTGGACCAACGCGGCTTTGTGCTGACGGGCGACGCGGTCGGCGCTCGTTATCCGCTGGAAACCAGCCGCCGCGGAGTCTTTGCCGTTGGCGACGTCCGTGCCTCGTCGGTCAAGCGCGTCGCCGCAGCGGTCGGGGACGGCGCGCAGGTCGTGGCCGCGATCCACGCCTATCTTGCCGCGCCGGTTGAATCTGCCGCGCCGGCGCCCGAGCTGATCGTGACCGTCTGACGCGCTTTCGGATTTGCCGCCGTTCGCCTAAGGGCCGCCGATGCTTCTCGCAATCGATGCCGGCAACACTAACCTCGTCTTCGCGCTGGTTGATGGCGGCAAGATCAAGGCGCGCTGGCGCATTGCGACCGATCCTCGCCGAACCGCCGACGAATATGCCGTATGGCTCCACCAACTGCTCGACCTCGAAGGCCGGTCCAGGGACGACGTCGATGCGGTGATCATCGGCACGGTCGTGCCGCGCGCGCTGCACAATCTCGAAGTACTGGCGAGCAAATATTTCCACGTCGAGCCGCTGATCGCGGGTCAGGGCGCCGCCGAATGGCCGCTCGCGCTCGATGTCGACGAACCGCATGCCGTCGGCGCCGACCGGGCGCTTAACGCCATCGCCGCGCACGCCAAGCATGACGGCGACCTCATCGTCATCGATTTCGGGACGGCGACTACCTTCGACGTCGTCGACGGCGATGGCGCCTACAAAGGCGGCATCATCGCGCCGGGGATCAACCTGTCGCTCGATGCTCTCGTCAACGCCGCGGCGAAGCTCCCGCGGATCGCGATCGAGGCGCCAAAGGACAATCTCAGCGTCATCGGCCGGACGACCGAGAGCCAGATGATCATCGGCATCTACTGGGGCTATGTGGCGATGATCGAAGGCCTGACCGAGCGGATGAAGGCCGAAATCGGCCGTCCGGTAACGGTCGTCGCCACCGGCGGGCTTGCCGAACTGTTCGACCAGCACACCGACGTGTTCGACGCGATTGAACCCGATCTGACGATCCAGGGGTTGAGCTTGCTGTACGACAGAGTGGCGTCCCAATCCCGATGATCCCCGGAGAAGAATTGCTGTTCTGCGCGCTCGGCGGCTCGGGCGAGATCGGCATGAACGTCAATCTCTATGGGTGCCGCGGCCAGTGGCTGATGGTCGATCTGGGTCTGACCTTCGCCGACCCCGACTATCCCGGGATCGATCTGATCCTCCCCGACCTCGAGTTTATCGAAGAGCAGGAGGAGCGGCTGGTCGGGATCATCCTCACCCATGGCCACGAGGATCATATCGGCGCTCTGCCCTACCTCTCCGAGGACCTGAAGGCGCCGTTGTTCGCGACCCCGTTCACCGCCGGCCTGATCGCCGGCAAGCTGGAGGAAGAGGGGCTGACCGGGCGGGTGAAGCTGAACATCGTCGATCGCGGCGGAAGCATCGAACTGGGTCCATTCAAGGTCAGCTTCGTCGCGCTGTCGCACTCGATTCCCGAAGGCAACGGCCTGCTGATCGAAACCCCGTTCGGCAACATCTTCCACACCGGCGACTGGAAGATCGACGAGACCCCGGTGCTTGGCGAGGCGCCGAGCACCGAGGCGCTGACCCGGATCGGCGATGCCGGCGTGCTCGCCTTGGTGTGCGATTCGACCAACGTCTTCCAGAATGCCCCGTCCGGATCGGAGGAAGGCGTCCACGAGGGCCTGTTGGCCCAGGTCGCGACGGCGAGCGGGCGGGTGCTGGTTACCACCTTCGCCTCGAACGCCGCTCGGCTTCAGACGATCGGCCGAATCGGCATTGAGACGGGCCGCAAGGTGTGCATCGCCGGCCGCTCGCTCGAGCGGATCCTGCGCGTTGCCCAGGCGACCGGCTATCTCAGGGATTTCCCGCCGCCGATCTCCTTCGACGAGGCGATGCGGCTGCCGAAGAAGGAGGTGCTGATCATCGCCACCGGCGGCCAGGGCGAGCCCCGCGCTGCGCTCGGCCGGATCGCCTTCGGCACGCACGAACTGAAGCTCGGCGAGGACGATACGGTGATCTTCTCGTCGCGGATCATCCCCGGCAACGAGGTCGCGATCGGCCGGATCATGAACCAGCTGTCCGATCTCGGGGTCAAGATCGTCACGGAGCGCCAGGCGCATGTCCATGTTTCCGGGCATCCGGGCCGGCCAGAGCTCATCCAGATGTACGACTGGGTGCGGCCTCAGATCGTGGTGCCGGTTCACGGCGAGGCGCGGCATCTCGCCGAGCATGCGCGGTTGGCCTTGTCCCACGGCGTTGCGCATGCCGTGGTTCAGAAGAACGGCGACGTCGTCCGCCTCGCGCCGGGCGAGCCCAAGAAGCTCGACGAGGTCCGGGTCGGCCGGCTGGTGCTCGACGGCGACGTCATCCTTCCCGCCAACGGTTCGACCATCAACGAGCGGCGGCGGATGAGCTTCGGTGGGCTGATCACCGTCGCCCTCCCGATCGGTGACGACGGCCGGCTTGCCGGAACTCCGCTGATCCGGCCGTTCGGAGTCCCGGTCGAGGAGGACCGCGACGATTTCGTCGCCGACGCGACCGATGCCGCAACCCGCGCCTTCAATCCGGCCGACGGGGAGGACAAGATGCGCGAGGCGGTGCGCCTCGGGGTGCGCCGGTGCGCGACTTTGTGGACCGGCAAGAAACCGGTGGTCGAGGTGATGCTGCTTCAGGTCGTCCAATAAGCGTCGGGCGATGAAATTCAGCTCGATCGTCGCGATCTATTTCCTGTTCCTGTGTGCGTCGGCCTTCATCCTGCTGCCATTCGGGGTGCGCACCAGTGAAGAGCTCGGCGAAACGCTCGTCCCCGGACAGGCGGAAAGCGCTCCCCATCGGTTCGATTTGAAGCGCCATTTGCTCAAGGCGGCGATCCTCGCCGCGGTCCTGTTCGCGATCTATTACGCCAATTGGGCGTTCGGCTGGGTCCGGGCCGAGGACTTCGCCTTCTTCTAGCGGCGCCGTTCGAGCGCCTGCGCCAGCGCTGCGTAGAGCCGGCCCATGTCCGACGACATCAGGGTGACCGCGATCGCTCCGCCATCGCGCTCGGCGAGCACCCGCCGGAGCATCGCCTCGAAGTCGTGGACGTAGCGATTGACCGACCGCTGGAACTCGAGGTCGGATTCGTACTGGGCGCGGATCGCCTTGGTTTCGCCGCCGTCGAGCAGCTTGACGGCACGCCGGGTGAACACGCCGCGGTTGCCCTTGAGGTACGAATCCCACGCACGGTCGTCGATCTCGTCCGACAGGATCTTGCCGACGTCGATCGCTGCCGAATGCATCGAATCGATCAGCAGCGACACCCGGCGGGCGAAGGCCTCGCTGTCCTTTTCGCGCTGGTCCTTGTCGGTCCGCTCGATGTGGCGTTCGAGCGCCGCGGCGCTCTGGCCGATGCCGAGCATCTGCTGGGTCAGCCGGTCGGATGCGGTGCGCGCGGCTTCGACCGCCCGGGTGGCGACCGTCTCGACCTCGCGCAGCCGTTCCTCGACCGTCTCGCGGACGACCCGTTCGAGCGCCGCCCGAGTTTCGACCGACAGCTTCTCGGCGCTTTCAGGAATGACCGCGCCGATCGCCTCGCGCGCCCGTTCCGCGGCGTGCGACGCGGTGTCTTTGACCTGGACCAGGGCCGCGACCAGCGCCGGACCGGTCTCGGCGGTGAGATTGTCGGCTTCGGTCTGGGCGTCGCCGATCGCCGATTTGAGCTGGGCGAGCTTGCTCCTGGCGCCCTCGACGCCGTCGTCGAGGCTCGCCAGCAAAGTTGCGAAGCGCTCCTGCTGCTCGCCGATATGGTCGGCGGTCGCGGTCATGCGCTCGCTCGCTTCGAGTGCGGCGTCGCGCATCCAGCTGAGCTCGGGCTTCACCGCGCTGGTCGCCTCGGCGAGTCGATCCGCGCCGCCCTGGGCTTGCCCGATCTCCGCGGCGAGGTGGCCGATGCTTTCGCGCAGCGCCGCCGTGCGGTCGGCGAGCGAGCCGATCGCCCCGTCCTGGTTCGAGGCCTGAGCCGACAGCGTGTCGAGCTCGGTGCGCGCGCGGGTCAGCGATTCGAGGAAGTGGTTGGCGCGCTCGTCGCCGTGCGACGCGAGCTCGGTGAAGCGCTCGTCGATCATCCCCAGGCCGCGGTCGATCTCGGCGATCATCCGCTGCGAGGCGCGTTCCTGTTCGGCGACCTGGCTCGACAGCGCGGCGAGCGAATCGCCGGCGCGGCCGATGTTGGCGCCGAGGGCTTCGGCCGAATCGGCCGCGGCCTTGCCGATTCCGGCGGAGGCCTGGTCGACCAGCGCTGCGACCGCCGCCGCCTGCGCGTCGATCCCCGAGCGAATTTCCTGGAGCGAAACCGAGGTCCGGTCGAGCAATGCGTCGAGCACTCCGGAGAAGCTCCCTTCCGCCTCCGTCACTCGGCCCCTGGCATCGGCGCCGGCGCGCTCGATTTCGGCAAGCCGTACGGCGAGACGGTCGGTGGCGTTGGCGATGAGCTCGTCGGCTTGGCGAGTCCGCTCGGCCAGCGTGTCGATCTGGCTTCCGAAGCTCGCGGCCTTGTCGGCCGATTCGCTGCCCACCGTGCGAATCTGCTCGGCGAGCGAGCGCGCGGTTGCCTCGGCCCGCGGGAGGTCTTCGAGGAGCACCGCGATGTCGCTCCGCGCCGACTCGGCGGCGCGGTCGAGCGCTTCGCCGTGGCGCGTCAGGCGTTCGCTGCTGAGATCGAACTCGCGGGTGATTCCGCCGAGCTTGCCGGTCGCCTGATCGCCGAGCTCCATCAGGTGGCGCGCAATCATCGTCAGCTCGGAACGGCTGTCGCTGATTCGCTGCGACAGCACTTCGAGCAACGCCTCGAGCGAGCGGGCCTCGGTCCGCATCGTCACGACCGAGCGCGTGAAGCGCTCGGCTTCCTTGCGGCGGGTCCGGCCGAACGTCAGCCAGACGAGGCCAAGCAGCGCCAGCGGCCCCGCCGCAAGCGCCATCCACTGTGCCACCGCCGGCGACGATAACGGCTGGCCCGCCAACGCCCGCCCGGCCGACCACGCGGTGTAAGCGACCCACAAGGCGGCGAGAATGATGAGCGCAGTGCCGAGCACCTGGCGGCCGCCCGCGCCGCGTTCCTCGGACCGGCTTTCGGCCCATTGGTCGGGATCGAAGGTGAGCTCCACTGCGGGATTGGCACTGACCGGGTCGGTGAGTTCGAGCGGTTCAATCTCGTCGACGGCGGGCGGAAGCGGCGCGGCGCCGAGTGCGGCGGCTTGGCGGGTTGGGTGCATGGCAAGGCAGTTTACCATCTTTGAAGAACCAAGAAAGCGATTAGAGAGACCTGAGCGATAATCGGGGGAAGGGCCGCACTGGATGGCGCTGGGAGCGCTGATCGGCGCCTATCAGGAAGACGATTCGGGCGGGCTTCGCGCGCTGTTCCCGCTCGCCGGGCGAACCTTGCTCGAATATCAGGTGCGCTGCGCCGCGGCCGCCGCGGCGGCGCCGATCGTGGTGGTGGTCGAGCGCGTCCCGCAGGCGCTCCAAGATGCGTTCGAGCGGCTTCGGCTCGACGGCGTCGGCGTGTTCCCGGTCAGTGACGTGCATGAGGCGGTCAGCCGGTTCGAGGCGGGATCGATGATCCTGATGATCGGCGACGCGATTGCCCCGCCGGCGGACCTGGTTGCGCGGCTCGCCGAGGAGCCCGAGCCGGCGGTCGCGACGGTCGTCGACGACGAGGCTCACGACAGCTTCGAGCGGATCGACGCCGAAACCCGCTGGGCGGGAGTGGCCTTGGTCGATTCGAAAACGCTCGGCTCGACCGCCGCCATCCTCGGCGACTGGGACCTGCAGTCGACACTGCTTCGCCGGACCATCCAGGACGGCGCGCTTCGCATCCCGGCAGCGGGCGAGGGCGCGGAGCCGTTGCTGGTCGAGAGTGCCGGCCAGCTCGACGACTTCCAGCGCCGGCTTATCGCCGGCTCGCGCGAGGCTCGGCACGACTGGGCGAGCCGGTTCGTCCTCCCGCCGGTTGAGGACTTCGCCACCTACCAGCTGATGGAGACTCCGGTTCGCCCGGGGTGGCTGGTGTGGCTGGCGCTGGTTCTGACGATAAGTGCGGCGGCGGCCTTCAGCCGCGGCTGGCTCGCGACGGGACTCGTTCTGCTCCTTGTGTCGGCGCCGCTCGACAGGATCGCCAACCGGCTGGCGACGATTCGCCTGCGTCCGCTGCCCAAACAGCTGATGAGCCGGATGCTGCTGTGGCCCGCGGCCGGCATCGCCCTGCTCGCGCTCGGCTGGTGGGAAGCGCGCCACGTCACCGGTTGGGGAGCGTTCCTGGCCGCGATCGCGGCGGCCGCCTTCGCCGAAGCGGCGCGGCTCGAGAGGGCGGCCGGATTGCCCGGCGAGGTGTGGCTCCTGTCGCGCCGCAACGCGATCTTCCTCGCGCTGCCCTTCGCGCTCTTCGGCTCGTGGACGGCGTATCTGGTCGTACTGTTCGCTTATGCCGGTGTGAGCTTCTTCCTGGTTCAGCACGCGTGGCGGATCGCGCCTGAGTTGACCCGAAGTTAACGGAAATCGGATAAGGCCGCCCGATGATGGCGGAGGAATGGCCGATCGGTGCCGGACCGGCTGAGCCGGCGCGCGCCCCCGCGCGTGGCGGGCGCGATCGCTTGTCCACCGTCCGCGTTGATTTTTTCCTGAGCCCGGCCGACCGGCTGACCGAGCAGGAGCGGGCGCTGATGACCGCCATGCTCCACTGCCTGGTCGGCGATATCGCCGACGAAATTCGAGCGGCGCTGCCGAGCGGCCTCGCCGCGGCGAACGATGAAGGCAATCTCGCCCTGATCGAGCGATTGTCCCGGGTTCACCTGCTCGATCGCCCGGCGCTGGTCCGGATGCTGCTGCGCCGCGCCGACGAGGAACGGATCACCACCGCCGCCAAGGCGCGCAGCGGACGGCGCGAAGCGCGCGTCCTCCAGGGGCTGGTCAGCCACGACAGCGGAGCGATTTCCGCCGCAGCAATGGCTTTGATCCTCGCCCGCGGCCGGCGCCGCGACCGGTTCGGCCAATGCCTGCTGCAGTTCGACGACCTACCGCCCGAAGAAGCGGCGGCGCTGGCCCAGATCGTCGCCGCCGCGCTGCGCGGCGACCTGGTCGGCCTGAACGATGCATCCGATCGCGATCAGCTTCTCGGAGCGGCGGTCGAGGAGCTGATGGCCCGGTACGACCGGTCCAACGGCTTCGAGGAATTGATGGCGGTGCTCGTCGACCTGCTTGAGGACGAGGGGCTGCTGACCGATGAGCTGATCGTTTCCGCTGCGATGGAAGGCGAGATGACCTTCGTCGCCCAGGCGCTCGCTCGGCGGTCCGGCCTGCGCGGCGTGATCGCGACCGACGAGCTGCTGTCGGCATCCGAGCCGCGGGTCATGATCCTCTTGCGGCTGGCCGGAGTCCGGCGTGAGTTGGCGGCCGGGCTGCTCGCCGGGATCGGCGACCTGCTCGGCCTCGCCGACCCCGGCGGAGCGATCGCCGCATTCGATGCGCTCGGCGACTCCGAGCTCGACGACGCTCGCAGCTGGCTGAGCGCCGACCCGGCCTATCGCTTCGCGGTCGGCACGCTGGGGGACCGCTGATGGCCAGCGTTCCCTCCGAGCCGCGGCCGGTGTTCGGCCGGATCGACAAGGCCGGCCGGCTGATCAGCGCCGATCCCGAGCTCGAGGCGCTTCAGCGCGACGCCGGCTCGAGCCTCGGCCATACGCTCGCCATCCCGCAGATCGCGTCGATTGCCGATCTTGCGCGCAAGCTCGGGATTCCGGTTGCCCGCCCCGCGGTGGCCGGATCGCTCGAGCACGATATCGAATTGTGGGTGCGCGCGACGCCCGAGGGCGACGAAGTCGCGCTGTCGCTCGAGGGGTGGACCGAACGGCCGCCCGCACCGCCGCGCCTCGGCACCTTGCTCGGCAAGGGCAGCGACGCGGACGCCTCGCCGTCGCGTCACGAATGGGCGGCCGACGAGGAGCTGCGGCTGATCTCCATTTCCGCCGAGCTTGCCGGACAGCTCGGAATTGATCTCGCCGAGGCCGCCGGACAGCCGCTGACGCGGCTGTTCCGCCTCGAGGAAGACGAAGCCGGCGAAATGCCGCTGATCAGCGCGCTCGCCGCGCGCCGCAGCTTTTCCGGCCAGCGCGCGCGCAGTCGCGGCGATGAGAGCCGTGGAGTGACCCTGAGCGGTGAAGTGGTGACGGCGGCGGACGGCAGTTTCGCGGGCTTCCGCGGCACGGCCGACAGCGACTCCGCCGCGCTGACGGCCGAGTCCGGCAGAAGTTCGGCCTTCGATCACGCGCTTGACGAAGCGCTGCGTTCGCCGCTCGACCGGATCATCGAGAGCGCCGAGCGCATCGTCGAGCGCGCCGACGGTCCGCTGCGCACCGATTATGCGAGCTACGGCACGGACATCGCGGCGGCCGCCCGGCACCTGCTGTCGGTGATCCGCTCGATGAGCGAGGATCCGGCTCACGGCCACCGGACGATCGACCTCGCCCGGCTCGCCGGCGAAGCGCTCGTAATGATCGAGGCTAACGCCGAGGAACGGCATATCCAGTTCGATATCGAGCCGCGTGACGAGCTGTCGGCCAGCGGCGAGGAACGGGCGGTGATCCAGATCCTCGTCAATCTGATCGGCAATGCGGTGCGGCATTCGCCCGAGGGCGGAACCGTCGGACTGGCCTTCGCCGCGACTCCGGGCACGGCCTCGGTCATCGTGTCGGACGAGGGGCCGGGGATCGAACCGGCCGACCAGCAGCGGATTTTCGAGCGGTTCGAGCGCGCCGACAGCAAGGGCGCCGGAACCGGCCTCGGCCTCGCCATCTCGCGGCGCCTGGCGCGGTCCATGGGCGGCGACGTGACCCTGGACAGCGCGCCCGGCGAGGGCGCGCGCTTCACCCTGACTCTGCCGTCAGCCTAGCGCTTGTCGCAGGGAACGTAGTCGCGCTGCACCGCGCCGGTGTAGAGCTGGCGCGGGCGGCCGATTTTCTGGTCGGGATCGGCGATCATCTCGTTCCACTGCGCGACCCAGCCGACCGTGCGCGCCAGCGCGAACAGCGCGGTGAACATGTCGGTCGGGAAGCCGATCGCGTTGAGGATCACGCCCGAGTAGAAATCGACGTTGGGATAAAGCTTCTTTTCGATGAAATAATCGTCGCTGAGGGCGATCTGCTCGAGTTCCAATGCGACGTCGAGCACCGGGTCCGATATGTTGAGGTCCTTGAGCACCTCGTCGGCCGTCGCCTTCATGACCTTCGCCCGTGGGTCGAAATTCTTGTAGACGCGATGCCCGAAGCCCATCAGCCGGAACGGGTCGTCCTTGTCCTTGGCCCGGGCGATATATTCCGGGATCCGCTTCACGTTGCCGATCTCGCGCAGCATGTTCAGTGCGGCTTCGTTGGCGCCGCCGTGCGCCGGGCCCCACAGGCAGGCGATCCCGGCGGCGATGCAGGCGAAGGGGTTGGCCCCCGACGAGCCGGCGAGGCGGACGGTCGAGGTCGAGGCATTCTGTTCATGATCGGCGTGGAGGATGAAAATCCGCCGCATCGCCCGCTCGATCACCGGATTGACGTGATACGGCTCGGCCGGGACCCCGAACGTCATCCGCAGGAAATTGCCGGTGTAGCTGAGGCTGTTGTCGGGATAGAGAAACGGCTGCCCGACGGAATATTTGAACGCCATCGCAGCGATCGTCGGCATCTTGGCGATCAGCCGGTGCGAGGCGATCATCCGCTGCTCAGGATCGGTGATGTCGGTGCTGTCGTGGTAGAAAGCGCTGAGCGCGCCGACCACGCCGCACATGATGGCCATTGGATGGGCGTCGCGCCGGAAGCCGCGGTAGAAGGTCGCGAGCTGCTCGTGCAGCATGGTGTGGCGACTGATCGTGTAAGTGAAGTCGTCGAGCTCGGCCCGTTTCGGCAGCTCGCCGTTCACGAGCAGATAGGCGACCTCCATGAAGGTCGAATTCTCGGCCAGCTGATCGATCGGATAGCCGCGATGGAGCAGGATGCCTTGCTCGCCGTCGATGTAAGTGATCGCGCTCTGGCAGCTGGCCGTCGAGGTGAAGCCCGGGTCGTAGGTGAACATCCCGGTCTCGCTGTAGAATTTGCGGATGTCGACCACTTCCGGCCCGACCGATCCGTCGAGGATCGGATAATTGTGGTTAGTCCCCTCGATCCCGAGCGTCGCCGTCTTGTCGGTCATTCCTTCGGCTCCATCTGGTCGGCTATGCGGGCCAGGCTCTCGTCCCGCCCAAGCAACGCCAGCACATCAAAAATCCCGGGAGACGTCGTGCGCCCGGTGAGGGCGGCGCGGAGCGGCTGGGCGAGCTTGCCAAGCTTGATTCCACGGCCCTCCGCGACCTCGCGGATAGCCGCCTCTAGCGATGCCGAGTCCCACTCGGCAAGGCCGGCGAGCGCGCGATGGGCCTCGCTCAGGATTTGTCGGGATTCTCCGGTCAGCAGCGCGGTCGCGGTTTCGTCGATGTCGAGCGGCCGTGTCGCGAACAGGAATTGCGCGCCCTCGGCCAGCTGGTTGACCGTGTGCGCCCGCGCCTTGAGTTCGGGCATGGCGCGGACCAGCAGCGCGGTTTGCGCCGAGTCGAGACC
The DNA here is from genome assembly GCA_045811385.1 of Sphingomicrobium sp. Classification (GTDB taxonomy): domain Bacteria; phylum Pseudomonadota; class Alphaproteobacteria; order Sphingomonadales; family Sphingomonadaceae; genus Sphingomicrobium. The sequence continues at coordinate 26,626 of JBJMUB010000083.1, forward strand.
GAGTTTGGGGGCGACCAGCGCCGCGAGCCGCGCATCGTCGGCCTCACGGATGTAGTGCCCATTGAGGTTCTCGAGCTTCTTGAAGTCGAAGCGCGACGGCGACTTGCCGACATGATCGAGATCGAACCATTCGGTCGCCTGCTCGCGGCTGATGATCTCGTCGTCGCCATGGCCCCAGCCGAGCCGAAGCAAATAGTTGAACACCGCTTCGGGGAGCATCCCGAGCTCGTCGCGATAGGCGTCCACGCCGAGCGCCCCGTGACGCTTGCTGAGCTTGGCGCCGTCGGGCCCGTGGATCAGCGGCACGTGCGCATAGACCGGCTCGGGCCAGCCCATGGCGCGGATGATCGCCAGCTGGCGGAAGGCATTGTTGAGATGGTCGTCGCCGCGGATCACGTGGGTGACGCCCATGTCGTGGTCGTCGACCACCACCGCGAGCATGTAGGTCGGGGTCCCGTCGGAGCGCAGCAGGACGAAATCGTCGAGCTCCACGTTCTGGACCGTGACCCGGCCCTGGACCTGGTCGTCAATCACGGTCTCGCCGTCGCGCGGAGCCTTGAGCCGGATCACGAAAGCGGTTTCGCCCTGCTGCTCGGTGACCTCGCGCCACGGGCTGTCGATGCGGAACGGCTTGCGCTGCTTTTGCGCCTGCTCGCGCTGGGCGGCGAGCTCCTCCTGGGTCATGTAGCAGCGGTAGGCGGCTCCGCGCTCGAGCAGCCGGTGGGCGACCTCGGCATGCCGCGACCAGAATTGCGACTGGTAATATTCGTGGCCGTCCCAATCGAGGCCGAGCCAGCGCATCCCGTCGAGGATTGCGTCGATCGCCTCCTTGGTCGAGCGCGCCCGGTCGGTGTCCTCGATCCGCAGCAGGAACTTGCCGCCGTGATGCCGCGCGAACAGCCAGTTGAACAGCGCGGTGCGCGCTCCGCCAATATGCAGATATCCCGTCGGCGAAGGCGCAAACCTGGTGACGACCGGCCGCTCGAGCCGCGGCGCGGCCACCCAAGAGGATCGCTCCCAGACCAAAGCGCAACCCAGCGTCGCGGCG
>JBJMUB010000084.1:0-11937 GCA_045811385.1 Sphingomicrobium sp.
GATCTCACCGAGCAGCGCCGGACGGAACAGGAAATCAGCCGCCTGGCGCGTTTCGATTCTCTGACCGGCCTGCCGAACCGGGCGATGATGCGTCAAACGCTGGATGAAGCGCTGCGCAACGCCTCGCGCCGGCAGAAGGGCTGTGCCCTGTTCCTGATCGACCTCGACCGCTTCAAGAACGTCAACGACACGCTCGGCCACCCGATCGGCGACGCCCTGCTTCGCCAGGTCGCGGAGCGGCTGAAGTCTGTAATGGGCAATCACGGGCAGATCGGCCGTCTCGGCGGTGACGAATTCCAGGCGGTGCTTCCCGGTACGGTCGACATCGGCCTCCTCGAATCGCTTGCCCGCACCCTGATCGAGCACGTCTCGCGCCCGTATATGATCGAAGGCCATAAGGTGACGATTGGAGCGTCGCTCGGAGTCGCCATCGGCGATCCGGGGCGGACCAGCGCCGATGCCTTGGTCCGCAATGCCGACCTCGCGCTCTACGCCGCCAAGGGGGCCGGCCGCGGCAAGCATTGTTTCTACGAGCCCTCGATGCACAGCGAGGCAGCCGAGCGCCAGCTGCTCGAGAACGACCTTCGCCAGGCGATCGAGCGCGGTGAGCTCGCCGTCCATTACCAACCGGTCGTTCGCACGGCCGGGGAGGAAATCTCCGGTTTTGAGGCGCTGGTCCGCTGGACCCACCCGAGCCGCGGTCCAATTTCTCCGGCCAAGTTCATCCCCTTGGCCGAGGAAGCCGGCCTTATCGGCGCCATCGGCGAATGGGTGCTGAGGACCGCTCTCGAGGAAGCTGCCCACTGGCCCGACCAAGTGCGCGTCGCCGTCAACCTTTCGCCGCTGCAGTTCAACGACCCGAATATCGTCAGCGTGATCGCCCGCTGTCTTAAGGACAGCGGGGTTCGCGCCGCTCGTCTCGAGCTCGAGATTACCGAAGGCGTGTTCCTTGCCGAGGGCGACTCGACCGACGAAACCTTTGCCGGGCTCAAGCAACTGGGCGTTCGTCTCGCGCTCGACGATTTCGGGACGGGTTATTCGTCGCTCGGCTATTTGAAGAAGGCGCCGTTCGACAAGATCAAGATCGACCAGAGCTTCGTCCGCGGCGCAGCGTCGAGCACCAACCGCAACGCGGCGATCATCCGAGCCATCGTTACCCTCGCCGAAACGCTGGGCATGGATACCTGCGCCGAGGGCGTCGAGACCCATGACGACCTGCAGCTGATCCGTGAACTCGGGGTGAGCATGGTTCAGGGCTACATCTTCGGCCGCCCGGCAGACAGCGAGACGTCGCGTCAGCTGGCCAATCAGGTTACGTTGGAGGCCGACGGCTACAAGTGCATCCGCGAACCGCGGCATCGGCTAATGCGCCGAGCGGTTGCGTGCATCGACGGCGAGACGCTCGAGGTGAAGCTCCGCAACATCAGCTCGATGGGGGCGCAGGTCGAGTGTCCGATCTCTGTCAGCCCCGGTGACCTGATAACGGTCGACATCGTCGGTGTCGGCCCGATCCAGGGCGTCGTCCGCTGGGCCCAGTCCGGCAAGTTCGGGCTCCAGTTCGGCGACCAGTTCGACCTCACCCGGCTCGCTCCGAAGAAGGAGCGCCAGAGCGATCCAAACCTTCGCACCTGGTACGTCGAGCGGCGCAGCGCATAAAGAAAGAGCGCCGGGACAGACCCGGCGCTCCTCCTTTGCTCCAACCAGCCGTTAGCGGCGGTTGATGTCCACGTCGCGGACGTAACCGCGATAATCGACGTCGCACTTGAACGACAGGTCGGGGTAAGCCCCATAGCCATAGCCGTAAGCCATGCGGCCGCTGCTCGCGAGGCCCCGCACGCGGACGAAGCTTTGGTTCGGGATCACTCGGGTCACGCTAAGGACCCGACCCTGCGTTCCGTAGGACCCGATCAGCGAGCCGAGAATGCCGGCGATGCCGTTGCGGCTGTAGAGTCGGTTCTGGACCGCGGCGGTGCACTGCTGTGTGGCGACCGACGTGTTCATCGCATAGCCGTTGCCATAGCCGTAGGCATAGGGGCTGTACTGATACGAGTGGCTATAAGCGTAGGGATTGTACTGATAGCCGTAATACTGAGCGGCCGACGGGGCTGCAGTCGCGAGCGCCGCCAAACCAGCACCTCCAATCAGGAGTGTCTTGATCATACGCATGGCTTGTCTCCTCCTTTGAGAAGCCTTCGCCGGTACAACGGTTGGAGGGTCCGGACGGGTCAGCGTTCGTCGCTGGGAAACGGCGGTCCGTCGCTCTAGCGTGAATGCTCAGTGAATGGTTCATCCAGGCGAAAGAAGGCCCGCCGCGGTGTGAACAGTCGGCGGGCCTTCGTACTCAGGGATTCTTGCGCGGCCCCTAACCGCACGCGACCTGCAAAGGGGTCAGCAAGCCGGTGCCGTGAGGTTCCCACGCTTGAAGGTCCACTCGCAACGCGCGAGTCAGGGGGTGTCCCGCTACGGCACAATGATCACCGTGGCGGGGCGGACACAAGCGGTGCCGAAATAGGTGCGGCGATGAAACGGCGGGAACGCAATTAACCCAGGTGAATTTCGCGTTCGTGGCTGACGAAGACTCGCAAGTGATCGCCAATATGCGGGCGCGCGCTCACCAATGCCGTCGCCTGGCCCAGGCCCTGACCGACCGGCGCGCCGCCGAGGTGCTCCTCAAAATGGCCGATGAGGTCGAAGCCGACATCGCCAAGCTCGAGGAGGCCACGGGGAACGTTCCGAACCCGATTCCGCCGGCGGCGGGCGCTTAGGCAGCTCTGCGGCCTAGTGCGCCCGTTCGGGCTCGGGCGCCGTACGCTCCGCGCCGACCAGATCGTCGAACAAGGCGCGGTAATGGATCATCGCCTGGCGCAGATCCTCGGTTCCCGCCTCGCCTCGCTCGTGGCGGACGGCGATGTCATGTGCCGTGCGGTAATGTTCGACGACCTGCGGATGTTCGACTGAAATATCGCCGACCCGCTGCTCGAAATCGCTGACCGGATAGCCGCGCGCCTTCATCACGTCGCCGAGCACGGCGTCGGCGAATGCCACGGCGCGGGGCGGGTCGTCGACGAAGCGGGCCTGGACCTCGTTCCAGCGCGTCGTGAACCGATCGCGCTCAGCGGGGTCGAGCGGACGAATGTCGAGCTTCTCGACGCGCTTCTCGCGTTCGGCGAGCTCGGCTTCCGCCTTGCTGCGATCTCCGGTTGCCTCGAGCGCATGTTCATATTCTTGGCCGAAATGCTGCTGAAGATGCTCGGACCGCCGGCGGCGCGAGATGAGCAAGGCGGCGATGGCAATCGCGGCCACGACGGCGACGGCGACGACAATCAACATGGTTTGGTTCATGGCGAGACCTCTCTATTCGGAGCTTCGTCAACGACAACGAACGCGCGCGCCGGAAGGTGCAGCGAATCGTGCGATGCTTCTGCACCTTGCCGTGCGGCTGTTCCGATGTATCTTCTGTGGGAACAGGGGAACGAAGCGTATGCGTACAGGCCTTCCGACGCTGGCCGCGCTGTTGTTGCTGACAACGCCGACGGCCGCGCAGATCATGGTTCCGACGACCGATCCCTTTGCCGGCGGCAACGCCGAAGACAAGATCCTGCCCAAGACCAGCTACCCGCTTGGCCGCGCCGATCTCGTCGCCCGTCAGATGGTGCTCGGGCTGAAGCTCGAGCGGGCCCAGCGCGACCTCTGCGCCGAGCTCGGCTGCCTGATGATCGTCAACGAGTCGCGGACCTATGAGGTTATCGCCTTCTACGCCCAGACTGCGGGAGCCGACGGCAAGCCCGAATGGAGCTCCAACCAGTTCGGCCGGCCGCTCTACCCGAAGCGCGCGACATGGCGGTTCAAGACCGGCGGCGCCGCGACCTGCAACGTCCCGGTCCGGTTCACGCTGCGCAATCGCAAGACCAGGGACACATTCGACTTCGAGACCCGCACCAGCCTGTGCAGTGGGCCGCACAATGATTCGCTGGTACGGATCCGGGTCGTTCTTCCGGAGGTGCGGGTCGAGGGCTAAAAGGCCTCGGCGGGAACCTTCATCAACGTCTCCGCCCCGGCTTCGACCTTGCGCCGCAGAGCCGAGGTCATCGGCAGCTCGCGCAGGGCGAAGAAGCGCGCGGTCGTAAGTTTGGTCTCGTGGAAGGCCGGATCCTCGGCGCCGTCCGCCAGCGCGCGAGCCGAAGCCGCGGCCATCTTCAGCCACATCCAGCCGAGGCTCACCAGCCCCATCAGGTTCATGTAGGCATAGGCGCCCGCACCGGCATTGTCGGGATCGGCGGCGGCGTTCTGCGCGAGCCAGATGGTCGCGGCCTGGAGATCGGCCAGCGCGGGCTCGAGCGCAGCGGCGACTCCGCCCGGGTCGCCGGCTGCCTTGGCTTCGGCGATGTCGCCGCCGACCAGCTGGAAGAAGCTGCGCACCGCCCGGCCGCCGTCCTTGGGCAGCTTGCGGCCGACCAGGTCCATCGCCTGGATGCCGTTAGTCCCTTCGTAGATCTGGGTGATGCGCGCGTCGCGTACGAACTGCTCCATGCCGTGCTCGCGGATATAGCCGTGGCCGCCGAACACCTGCTGGGCGTTGACGGCGGCGTCGAAGCCTTTGTCGGTCAGATAGCCCTTGATCACCGGGGTGAGCAGGCCGAGCAGGTCATCGGCCTGCTGCCGCTCGGCTTCGTCGGGCGAGCGGCGCAGGAGGTCGACCTGAAGCGCACCCCACAGGACGAGCGCCCGGCCCGGCTCGATATAAGCCCGCGCCTCCATCAGCATTCGCCGGACGTCGGGATGCACGATGATCGCGTCGGCCTTGGCGCCGGCCTCGCGCTCGTCCTCGCGCAGGGCTTTTCCCTGGCGGCGATCCTTCGCGTAGGCCGCCGCATTCTGATAGGCGACCTCGCCCTGGGCGAGGCCCTGCAGCCCGACTCCGAGCCGCGCTGCGTTCATCATAATGAACATCGCCGCCAGCCCCTTCTCCGGCTCGCCGACCAGCCACCCCTTGGCGCCGTCGTAGTTCATGACGCAGGTCGCGTTGCCGTGGATGCCCATCTTCTTCTCGAGCGCGCCGCAGCTCAGCGCGTTGCGCTCGCCGAGGCTGCCGTCGTCGTTGACCAGCACCTTGGGCACGACGAACAGGCTGATGCCTTTGACGTTGTCGGGCGCTCCGGCGATCTTGGCGAGGACGAGGTGGATGATGTTCTCGGCGAGGTCGTGCTCGCCGCTCGAAATGAAGATCTTGGTACCGGTGATCGAATAGCTGCCGTCCGGATTGGGCTCGGCGCGCGTCTTCAGCAGGCCGAGATCGGTGCCGCAATGCGGCTCGGTGAGGTTCATCGTGCCGGTCCACTTGCCGGTGATCATCGTCGGCAAATATTTCTGCTTGAGCTCGTCGGATCCTTTGACCAGCAGCGAGGCGACCGCGCCGGAGGTCAGCCCCTGGTACATTTCGAAGCTGTGGTTGGCCGACAGGATATATTCGGTGACCGCGGTGCCGACGACTTGCGGCAGCCCTTGCCCGCCATATTCCTCCGGTCCCGTCAGGGTCGGCCAACCGGCATCGACGAACTGGTCGTAGGCGTCCTTGAAGCCCGGCGGAGTCGTGACCGAACCGTCATCGGCGCGCTTGCAGCCGACCTCGTCGCCGACCTTATTGAGCGGGGCGAGCACTTCGGCCGCGAACTTGCCGGCTTCCTCGAGAATCGCCTCGATCAGGTCGGGGGTCGCGTTGGCGAACCCCGGAAGGTTCGAATAGCGGCCGATATCGAGGACATTTTCGAGGATGAACCGGGTTTCGCGCACCGGCGCGGTGTAGCTGGGCATGGCTAACTGACCTCCGTGTCAGCTTCGCGTCTATTGCGGCTCTGGCAGGGCGTCCAGCGGCACCCTACATTCCGCGCCATGAAGACGATCATGATCGCGCTGGCCGCCGCATTGCTGGCCGCTCCGTCGACTGCGTCGCCGCGGACCGAAACCGCGGTGCTCGCCGGCGGCTGCTTCTGGGGCATGGAGAGCGTATTCGAGCATGTGAAGGGCGTAACGGACGTGGTTTCCGGCTACGCCGGCGGATCGGCCAGGGACGCAACCTACGAATCTGCGGACTCCGGCCACGCCGAGGCAGTTCGGATCACCTACGATCCGAGCCGGATCAGCTATGCCCAGCTGCTCCAGATCTATTTCGCGGTCGCTCACGATCCGACGGAGGTGAATCGTCAGGGACCGGACATCGGTTCGAGCTATCGCAGCGCGATCTTTCCCCAAGATGCGAGCCAGGCGGCGCAAGCCCGGAGCTTTATCGCCAAGCTCCAGGCTCGGCACGTGTTCAAACGGCCGATCGCGACGCGGATCGAGAGCGGCGGCTTCTATCCTGCCGAGGCTTATCACCAGGATTATGCGCGCAAGCATCCGTGGCAGCCGTACATCGTCATCAACGACCGGCCCAAGGTCGACGCGCTGAAGCGGCAGTACCCGAGCCTTTTCAGGGGCTAAGCGGCTAAACCGTTAGAATTTCACCCCTTATTCAGGGTGGGGGCGACAAAGGTGGCGCCTCACCCTATATGACCGTTTCGAGACGCCAGCCTGGAGCCGGGACATGCTGACGACCCACCCGTTCGATGACGACAAGCTGCACGAGGAATGCGGCATCTTTGGCATTTGGGGCGCCGACCATGCCTCGAGCTTCGTGGCGCTCGGGCTCCATGCGTTGCAGCACCGCGGCCAGGAAGCGGCGGGCATCACCAGCTTCGACGGTCAGCATTTCCATTCGCATCGGGCGATGGGCCATGTCGCCGGCAATTTCGACCGCGACGACCTCATCAAGCGGCTCGCCGGCCGGTCGTCGATCGGCCATGTGCGTTACTCGACGACCGGCGAATCCGGGCTGAGGAACATCCAGCCGCTTTATGCCGACCTCGCCGAGGGCGGCTTCGCGGTCGCCCACAACGGCAATCTGTCCAACGCGCTGAAGCTGCGGCGGACGCTCAACCGCCGCGGCTCGATCTTCCAGTCGACCAGCGACACCGAGGTCATCATCCACCTCGTCGCGACATCGCAGAACGTCAACAATCTCGACCGCCTGGTCGACGCGCTGAAGCAGGTCGAAGGCGCTTACTCGCTGCTCGTCCTGACCGACGATGGGCTGATCGCCTGCCGCGACCCCCTCGGCATCCGCCCGCTGGTCATGGGCAAGCTCGGCGAAGCGACGATTTTCGCCTCGGAAACGGTCGCGCTCGACGTGATCGGAGCGACCTTCATCCGCGACGTCGAGCCGGGCGAGCTGATCGTCGTCAACGACCGCGGAGTCCGCTCCTTCCGTCCGTTCGCGCCGGCTGAAGCGCGGCCGTGCATCTTCGAGCATGTCTATTTTTCGCGGCCCGACAGCATTGCCGAGGGAGTCTCGGTCTACGAGGTGCGCAAGGCGATCGGCGCCGAGCTGTCGCGCGAAGCTCCGGTCCATGCCGATTATGTCGTTCCGGTTCCCGACAGCGGAGTTCCGGCCGCGCTCGGCTTCAGCCAGGCGAGCGGCATTCCGTTCGAGCTCGGGATCATCCGCTCACACTATGTCGGGCGGACCTTCATCCAGCCGAGCCAGGACGTCCGCCTCCAGGGCGTGAAGCTCAAGCACAACGCCAACAGCGCGCTGATCGACGGCAAAAGCATCGTGCTGGTCGACGATTCGATCGTCCGCGGCACGACGTCGGTGAAGCTGGTCCAGATGATGCGCGACGCCGGGGCCCGCGAGGTGCATATGCGCATCGCCTCGCCGCCGACCCGGCACAGCTGTTTCTACGGCGTCGACACGCCGGAGCGCGCCAAGCTGCTCGCCGCGCAGATGAACGTCGATCAGATGCGCGACTATATCAACGCCGACAGCCTCGCGTTCGTCTCGATCGAGGGATTGTACCGGGCGCTCGGCCAGGAGCGCGATTCGGGCGCTCCGCAACGCTGCGACGCCTGCTTCACCGGCGACTATCCCACCAGCCTCACCGATCGCGAGGAAAAGGACGGCGGAGCCTCGCTCTCTTTGGTCGCCAGCCGCTAGCCGCTAGAGGCGGCTCGATGACTGATTCGAAGCCATTGGCCGGCAGGCTCGCGCTCGTCACCGGAGCGAGCCGGGGGATCGGCGCCGCGACCGCCGAAGCGCTCGGCGCAGCCGGAGCGCATGTGATCCTGGTGGCGCGTACCGCCTCGGCGCTCGAAGAGGTCGAAGATCGCATCCATGCCGCAGGCGGAAGCGCGACGATCGCGCCGCTCGACCTGTCGGACGGCGAATCCATCGCCAAGCTCGCCGCGGCGATCGCCGAGCGCTGGCCGGCGCTCGACATTCTCGTGCTCAACGCTGCGATGCTCGGGTCGCTGACTCCGGTTCAGGACATCGACCCAAAGGAATATTCGCGGCTGCTGACGCTCAATGTGCTCGCCAACCAGGCGCTGATCGCAGCGTTCGATCCGTTGCTGAAAAAGGCCGACCGCGCCGATGTGGTCGGAGTCACCTCATCGGTCGGCACAAACCCGCGCGCCTTCTGGGGTGCCTACGGCTCGTCGAAAGCCGCGCTCGAGACGTTGCTCGGCGCCTATGCAGACGAAACCGACTATGCCGGCAGGATCAGGGTCCACATCGTCGATCCGGGAGCGACGCGGACCCGAATGCGCGCCCTCGCTTTCCCCGGCGAAGAACCGGACAGCGTCAAGCCGCCAGAGACGGTGGCTGCGGCGATCCTCGACCGGTTGCTGGCCGATGCGCCGACCGGTGAGAAAGTCCGGGTCGACGCCTAGGCCTTGACCATTGTCACCTGGGCAACGTCGATTGCGCCGCCGTGGAACCCGCCTTCGCAATACATCAAATAATAGCGCCACAGCCGATGGAAGGACTCGCCGAAGCCGCTCAGTGCGCCGCGGTCGACCGCCCGGTCGTAGCGCTCGCGCCAGCGCTTGAGCGTCTCGGCGTAGTCGAGACGGAATGCCTCGCGGTCATCCCACGACAGGCCGCGGTCGCGAGCCAGCGCCGCGAACCGCGGCTCGTCGAGCAGCATCCCACCGGGGAAGATGTAGGTTTGAATGAAGTCCGCATTGCGGGCGTAGCCGTCAAACAATTCGTGGCGGAAGCTGATGTACTGGAGCGCGGCGCGGCCCCCGGGCCGAAGATTGCGGGCGATGCAGTCGAGATAAGCCGGCCACCAGCGTTCGCCGACCGCCTCGACCATCTCGACCGACGCGACCGCGTCGAAGCGCTCGTCCGTATCGCGATAATCCTGAAGGCGGATCTCGATCCTGTCCGATAGTCCCGCCGCGGCGATCCGGTCCTCGGCCCAGCCCTTCTGCTGCTTCGACAGGGTCAGCCCGACGACGCTGGCGCCGCGCCTGGCGGCTTCCACCGCCAGCGTCCCCCAGCCGCAGCCGATTTCGAGCAGGCGATCGCCGGGCCGCATGGCGAGGCGGTCGAGCAGGGTGTGGATCTTGGTCAGCTGGCCCTGCTCGAGAGTCGCCTTCGCCGACTCGAACCGGGCCGAGCTGTAGGTCATCGTCTCGTCGAGCCAGGCCGAATAAAAGTCGTTGCCGAGGTCGTAATGGGCGGCGACGTTCTTCCGTGCCTTGCGCGGGGCGTTGTCGCGCAGGCGATGGGCGAGCGTGTTCACCCACCGAAACGGACCTTTGGCGCGGCCGATCTCGCCGAGCGGGCCGGCGTTGGCGGAAAACAATTCGAAGATCGCCACCGGGTCCGGGCTCGACCATTCGCCCTGAGTCCAGGCCTTGTACCAGCCGACCGAGCCGGACGTTGCGAGCCTGGCCAAGGCCATCCAGCTGTGGAGCCGGACGATGGCGTGAACGCCGCGCCCGCGAAAGCCAAGCCGACGCGTGGCGCCGTCGGGCTGGATCACCTCGAGGCCGCCGACCGGAAGCTTTTTGTCGATCTCATCGAGCACTTTGGAAAAGGCCGGTGCGACCAGGCGCGCGACGGCCCCGCCCCCCGTCGCGAAGCCGCGGTCCGCGTGAACCAGATGTTCCCCGCGCGTGCTCATTGCCGCGCGGGTTATGGGTTCCTCCTGCGGTTGTCGAGCGGGATCAGGAAGTTGGAACTCGACGGCCGGCCCGCTTCGAAGAAGCGCTGGTCGGTGAGATAGGCGCGGCCGCCCTCCAGCTGGACCATCGGCATCCGCGACCAGAACAGGAAGCCGTGGACACGGCGGTCGCGCTTCGCTGCGGCGGCGAGACGCGGCTCGTCGAGGTTGAGCGCGACGATCCGCGGGTCGAGCCAGGCGCGGTTGAGGCCGTCGAGCACATTATAGGTCCCGAAGCCGCCGACGCCGTCGCCGCGCCAGATCATCTTGCGCTTCCAGAACGTCAGCGGCACTTCGCCGGCGACGATCATCCGCGGCGTCGCGACGCGCTCGACCAGCGGTCGCGTGACGGCAACGGCGCGCACCGAGATCGCAGCATTGAGCGCGATGTAGCCGACCACGGCGCCGAACGCCCACAGCGCCGGGCGGGTCCAGTTCCGCCCGAGCCGCTCGGCGCGCCATGACATCTCGAGCCCGACGATCAGTGCGATCCAGATCCACGGGTCGATGATGAACAGCGTGTCGCCATAGTACCAGCGATGGTTGAGCGGCTCGGCGATACGCGTTCCATAGGTGTTGAGGACGTCGAGTGCGGGGTGGCTCAGCGTCCCGACAAAGCACGCGAGGAGCAGCCCGCCGATGCGGACGGGCCCCTCCTTGCTAGGCCTGAACTTTTGTAACAGTAAAATTATTGCTGCCGCCAAAAAGGGCATGGTGACGAGCCCGCCGACGCCGTGGGTGAAGCCGCGGTGGGCGGCGATCGGCTCAACTCCGAGCAGCGGCGCGACGAAGCTGTCGATGTCGGGCAGGTTGGCGCTGAGGATCAGTGCCGGCATCGCATATGGCGTCAGCCGCTTCGCCCCCGCGCGCCCGAGCAGCGCGCCAACGAGACTATGGGTCAGATTGTCCAATCAGCAGCCGCGGATCAAAGCTTGTGCGGCTCCTTTTCGACCTGCCAGGTCTGGCCTTTCGCGACGAGCGCCTGCAGGTCAGCGGTCTTGCCCGATGCGGCCGCCGTGTTTTGCTCGATCACCGCGGCTTCGAAGGTCGGCGCCGGATCCTCGTAGATCACCCCGAGCGCCACCGGGAAACTGTCGGGCATCTCGATCAGCATCGCCGCGACGCCCTTGTTCTTGGGGTCGTGGACCAGCACCGCGGGATCGTCGCCGTCGACGACCTTCAGCGCATGGCGCTCCATGTCGAGCGCGAGGCCCTTCGCGCCGTTGGCGAACAGCATCTTCTCGCCGGCCTTGAGCCACAGCTGCTTGTCAACCGCGATCTCGCGGCTCGTGAAGCTGGCGAACACGTCGTCGTTGTAGACGACGCAATTCTGGTAGATTTCGACGAAGCTCGCGCCGCGGTGCGCGTGCGCGGCCTTGAGCACGTCCGGCAGCGCCTTGTGGACGTCGATCCCGCGGGCGATGAACCGCGCGCCCGAACCCAAGGCGAACATGCACGGAGTCACCGGCCGGTCGACCGAGCCGAACGGCGTCGAGGGCGAGCGCGTGCCGACGCGGCTGGTTGGCGAATACTGGCCCTTGGTGAGGCCGTAGATCTCGTTGTTGAACAACAGGATCTGGCAGTCGAGGTTGCGGCGCAGCACGTGCATCGTGTGGTTGCCGCCGATGCTCAAGGCGTCGCCGTCGCCGGTGATGATCCACACGTCGAGCTCGGGGTTGGCGAGCTTGACCCCGGTCGCGAACGCCGGGGCGCGGCCGTGGATCGTGTGGAAGCCGTAGCTCGCCAAGTAATAGGGGAAGCGGCTCGAGCAGCCTATGCCGCTGACGAACACCGTCTTCTCCCGCGCGACCCCGAGGTCCGGCATTGTCCGCTGCACGGCCTTGAGAACCGCATAGTCCCCGCAGCCCGGACACCAGCGGACTTCCTGGTC
>JBJMUB010000085.1:0-17277 GCA_045811385.1 Sphingomicrobium sp.
CCGACAGTCCGGTGCCGTAACCGCAGTTGAGGACGAAATCCTCGTCCGGCCGCTCGATCAGCCGCTCGAGCGCCGCGACATGGGCCGCGGCAAGATCGCTGACGTGGATGTAATCGCGAACGCAGGTCCCGTCGGGCGTCGGATAATTGGTGCCGTAGACGGCAATATGGTCGCGCTTCCCGACCGCCGCTTCGACGGCGACCTTGATGAGGTGGGTGGAACCCCTACCGATCTGACCGGTGCGCCCATCAGGGTCGGCGCCGGCGACGTTGAAATAGCGCAGCGCGCCATAGTTGAACGGATAAGCGGCCGACGAATCCTCGAGCATCCGCTCGGTCATCAGCTTGGACGCGCCGTAGGGGTTGATCGGAAGTTTCGGATCGGCCTCGCCGACTGGAACGCGCTCCGGCGCGCCGTAGACCGCGGCGGTCGACGAGAAGATGATGTGAGGCACGCCCGCTTCGACCGCTGCGCAGATCAACGCATGGCTCGCGAGCGTGTTGTTGGCATAATATTTGAGCGGCTGCTCGACGCTTTCGGGAACGACGATCGAGCCGGCGAAATGCATGATCGCGCCGATCCGCTTCTCGGCGAGGATTCGGCCGACCAGCTCGCGATGGGCGATGTCCCCTTCGTAGAAGGGCACGCCATCGGGGACGACCGCTCGCGTGCCGTTCGAGAGATCGTCGATCACCGCGACCGGCCACCCCGAATCACGGAGCGCGAGGACGGCGTGACTACCGATATATCCGGCACCGCCGGTTACTAATACGCAGGGCTTGGTCATGGCGCCGCCCTAGCCAACGCCTGCAGCGAAGGCCAGCCGGCCGGCGGGCTCAAAGGCCCAGCAGCCGCACGAGGCCGAAGCTGACTGTCCCCAAGGCTAACAATGACAGGATCACGGTCGTCGTCACCGGCCTGGCGGCCCGCGAAACAGTTCGCACATCGACTCCGAGCCCGAGCGCGGCCATGGAAACGACCATCAGCACTGCCGCCGTCGCCGCGACCGGTTGCAGAACGGACATTGGTATGAGGTTCAGGGAGCGCAGCACAGCCATCACCAGGAAACCAACCACGAACCACGGCACCAATTGGTGGAGCGGCGGGCGGCGGCTGGGCGGGCGCTCCCCGGAGTCATCGGCCAACCTCGCCGATAGGAGCGACAGGGCGAGGCAGACGGGCCCAAGCATCAGCACCCGGATCAGCTTGACCAGCGTGCCGATCTGCACCGCTCGAGCGCCCATCGGAGTGGCGGCGGCGAGGACCTGCGGAACGGCGTAGACGGTCAACCCAGCGAGCGCGCCGTAGCCGAGGTCGCTCATCCCCAGCAGCACGCCGACGAACGGCAGGATCAGGACGACGACGACTCCGAGCACCGCGGTAAAGGCGATCGACGCCGCGATCTCATCGCCGTCGGCGCCGATCACCGGGGCGACCGCGGCGATCGCCGAATTGCCGCAGATCGAATTGCCGCACGCGACGAGCATGGCCAGCCGCTTGGACAGGCCGAGCAGGCGGCCGATGGCGAAGCTCAGCAGGATCGCTCCCGCGACGATCGCGAGGATCGAAACGAGCAGGGGCCAGCCCGCCGCCATCACCGTCGCCGCGCTGAGCGAAGCGCCGAGCAGCACAACCGCAATCTCGAGCAGGAGTTTGGCGCTGAAATCGATCCCGCACTTCCATTGCCGATTGGGAGTCCAGAAGGTCCGGACGACCGCACCGACGAGGATCGCGAGAACCAATGCCTCGATCCAGGCGCGGCCGAAGGCACGAAACTCGAGCTCTTGCAGGCCATAGCCGACGACCGCGATCCCGCCACACAGGGCAAGCCCTGGAAGAATCTGGCCGGGCGAGCTTCTGGAAGAGGTCGTGATCGTACGTGCCGGCGGTCTCACCCGCCGGGCCTAAAATGATTGGCCGTCTGGAACAACCTCGCGCGCCCGACGCCGACGTTTGCCTCCGCGGGACTGCCGCTCTATCAGCCGCCCGGCTTTCCGTTCCGAACTGAGTAACAAACTATGTCCGTCACGATTTCGAGCGCATTCGACGCCGGCAACATCCGCGTCCTCAACCAAACCGGCGACCAGATCGACCTGGAAATCGTCAAAGATCACATGAGCGACTTCTACCAGTGGTTCTACTTCCGCGTCGCCGGCGCGGCGGGCCGCGACATCAGCCTGCGCATCACCAATTGCGCCGGCTCGGCCTATCCCAACGGCTGGCCGGACTACAAAGGCGTGATGAGCCTCGACCGTGAAGAGTGGGTTCGGATTTCCGACACCAGCTATTCCGACGGCGTCCTGACGATGAAGCTGACCCCGCCGCAGGACGTGGTGTGGATCGCCTATTTCGCGCCTTATTCAATGGAGCGGCACCACGACCTCGTGACGGCCATCGCCGGCCTTCCCGGAGTCGGCTACCGCTCGCTCGGCAAGAGCCTCGACGGCCAGGACGTGGATTGCCTGACGATCGGCGAAGGGCCGCTCAATGTGTGGCTCTACGCCCGCCAGCATCCCGGCGAGAGCATGGCCGAATGGTGGATGGAAGGCGCGCTCGAGAAGCTCACCGACGAGGACGATCCGGTCGCCCGCGTGCTGCGCAAGGAGTGTACCTTCCGGGTCGTTCCCAACATGAACCCGGACGGCTCGCGCCGCGGGCACCTGCGCACCAACGCGGCTGGCGTGAACCTCAACCGCGAATGGCACGCGCCGTCGGCCGAGAAGAGTCCCGAGGTCCTGTGCGTCCGCAACGCCATGGACGAAACCGGGGTCGACTTCGCGATGGACGTCCACGGCGACGAGGCGATCCCCGCCAACTTCCTCGCCGGCTTCGAGGGCATCCCGTCGCTGACCGAGCGCCAGTCGCGGCTGTTCAACCTGTTCAGCGAGACGCTCGAGCGGCTGTCGCCCGACTTCCAGCGCAGCCAGGGCTATGAGATTCCGGCCCCGGGCGAAGCGAACATGTCGATGTCCACGACCCAGCTCGCCGAGCGCTACGGCTGCGTGTCGATGACCCTCGAAATGCCGTTCAAGGACAATTTCGACCTGCCCGACGAAGTGTACGGCTGGTCGCCGCAGCGCTCCCGCTTTCTCGCTTTGACGTGCCTCGACGCGTTGCATGCGGTGCTGCCCGAGCTCAAAGCGGCGCAGTCCGAGCGGACCCGCGTGAAGCAGACCGAGCCCGCCTGATGCCCCAGCTGGTCCTCCTGCGGCACGGCCAGTCGCAGTGGAACCTCGAGAATCGCTTCACCGGCTGGTGGGACGTCGACCTCAGCGACCAAGGGATCGACGAAGCGCGCGCCGCTGGCCGCCTGCTGCGCGAGCGCGGGTTCGACTTCGACTGCTGCTTCACGAGCGTACTGACCCGGGCCATCCGGACGCTTCACCTGGTCCTTCATGAGATGGACCGGCTGTGGCTCCCGGTCGCCAAGGACTGGCGCCTCAACGAGCGTCACTATGGCGGTCTGACCGGGCTCAACAAGCAGGAGATGATCGACAAGGTCGGGGCCGATCAGGTCAAGATCTGGCGCCGGTCCTACGACGTCCCGCCGCCCGAGCTCCCGGCCGACAGCCCGTGCGACGTCAGCTCGGACCGCCGCTATGCCGGGATCGACGTGCCCCGAACCGAGAGCCTGAAGGACACGATCGCTCGCGCCCTGCCCTGCTACCAGGCCGAGATCGAGCCGGCGCTCCGCTCGGGCAAGCGGGTCCTCATCGCCGCGCACGGCAACAGCTTGCGCGGAATCATCAAATATCTGTCGAACATCGGCGATCAGGAGATCGTCGGGCTCGAAATCCCGACCGGGCAACCGATCGTCTACGAGCTCGCCGACGACCTCAGCGCCATCCGCCGCTACGACCTGATCTAGGCGGCGTCCTTCCGGCGGTACATTTCCTCGTCGGCACGGGCCATGACGCACTCGGGCTCGTCGTCCTTCCCGATCATCGCGACACCGATCGCGACGCTGAGCGGAAGCAGGTCGCCGTCATGGGTGAAATCGCAGCCGGCGATCAATTGCACGAGCCGGGTCGCGGTTTCCTGCGCGCTGGCCTCGTCGGCGTGGGCGAGCAGGATCCCGAATTCGTCGCCGCCGATCCGCGCGACCACGTCGCTTCTTCGGACTCCGCCGACGAGTAGCCCCGCGACCTGAATCAGCGCCTGGTCGCCGGCCTTGTGACCGAACGAATCGTTGATCATCTTGAGCCCGTCGAGGTCGACGAACAGCATCGCGCCATTCTCGTCGTAGCGGCTGGCGCGATCGACAAACCGCTCGAGCGCGCGCATGAACCCGCGCCGGTTCGGCATAGCGATCAGCGTGTCCTGGTGCGCCAGCTCGTCGAGCTGCTCGACGCGCTTCTCGAGCTCGGCGATCTGAGCACGCAGCCGCGCGATTTCGGCCATCAGGCGATCGGCATCGGCAATGTCGGTCACGCTGTCGGTCATCTCGCCCGCCGGTCCCCCATCAGATTCCATAGCGCGAATCCAAGTCCCTGAAAATCCAGCGACTCGCCCGGGCAATTGCGTGCCACACTTCCACTCCTTACACGACCGCGTTCCAGCAACTGCATCAAGACGGGACAATGCCATTGGCTGAGGTTGGGCCGCAGGTTGGGATCATCATGGGCAGCCGCTCCGACTGGGAGACGATGCGGCACGCAGCCGAGATGCTCGACACCCTCGGCGTTGCCTATGAGACCAAGATCGTCTCGGCCCATCGCACGCCCAAGCGACTCTACGATTACGCCCATTCGGCCCGCGAGCGCGGCCTCCGGGTGATCGTCGCCGGCGCCGGCGGCGCTGCGCACCTCCCCGGCATGGCGGCGTCGATGACCAGCCTGCCGGTGCTCGGAGTGCCGGTTGAAACCCAGTCGCTGAAGGGCATGGATAGCCTGCTCTCGATCGTCCAGATGCCCGCCGGAGTGCCGGTCGGAACGCTGGCGATCGGCAAGTCGGGGGCGATCAACGCGGCGCTGCTCGCGGCCGCGATCCTCGCTTCGTCCGATACTCAGCTCGCCGCCCGCATCGACCGCTTCCGCGACGAGCAGACCAGCTCGGTCGCCGAAACTCCTGAATGATCGCACCGGGCGCGACCATCGGCATCGTCGGCGGCGGCCAGCTCGGCCGGATGCTCGCGATGGCCGCGGCGCAGCTCGGCTACAAATGCCACATCTTCGACCCGCACGAGCAGCCATGCGCGGCGGACGTCGCGGCCGAATTCACGCGCGCCGATTATCACGACGAGACGGCGCTTCGCGCCTTCGCCGAGGCCGTCGACCTCGCGACCTACGAATTCGAGAGCCTCCCGGTCGAGCCGCTGAAACTGCTCGGCGACAAGCTTCGCCCCGGAACGCGCTCGCTCGAGATCGCGCAGGACCGCGCCGCGGAAAAGCGCTTCATCGAAGCCCGCGAAGCGCGGGTCGCGCCATGGCGCCGTGTCGACTCGGTCGAGGATGTCCAGGCCGCCGTCGCCGAACTCGGCCTGCCGCTGGTGCTGAAGACCCGGCGTTATGGCTACGACGGAAAGGGCCAGGCCTGGCTTCGCTCGGCCGGCGATGCGGCCGCGGCCTGGCGCAGGATCGACGGCCAATCGGCGATCGCCGAAGCAGCGATCGGCTTCGAAGCGGAATTTTCGGTGATCGTCGCGCGCTGGTCCGACGGACGCCACAAGTTCTGGGACTCGGCCCAAAACGAGCATCGCGACGGCATCCTCCGGGTGTCGACGGTCCCGTGTTCGTCCGCCGCTGCAGCGCAGGTCGAAGACGCGCGCGCCGCCACGCTTCGGATCGCCGAGGGGCTCGACCATGTCGGAGTGCTCACCGTCGAGTTCTTCGCTTCAGCCGAAGGGCCGATCGTCAACGAGATCGCGCCGCGGGTGCACAACAGCGGCCACTGGACGATCGAGGGCTCGGTCACCTCGCAGTTCGAACAGCATATCCGCGCCATTTGCGGCCTGCCGCCGGGGCTGACCGGCCTGACTCGCGGCGGGGCGGTGATGGAAAATCTGATCGGCGACGAGATTCAGCGCTGGCCGGAACTCGTCGCCAAGCGCGGCGCCCACGTCCACATCTATGGCAAGGGCGAGGCCCGCGCTGGCCGCAAAATGGGGCACGTCACGACAGTGACGCGTTAACCATCGCGCGGCTATGATGCCCTTCGGGAGTGGCGATGGACAATGATTCAATCCGAAGCGTCGGAGCGACGACGCTGGTCGACATGTGGATCGCGGGCAAGCTGCGCAGCATCTGCGTCACCCGCGCGGCGATCGAGGATTCGCTCGGCGCGGAGAAAGCGGCGGCCCTGTCCGACGACGAGCGATGCGAGTTCGTGCGCCAGCACATGGCCCAGGTCGTCAAGGCCGCTCGCGACTGGCTCGGCAACGGCAATGCCGACGCCGGCAACGTCGTCATCGACTCCGGACACCTTCCGCGTCTCACCGGTCCGCGGCCGACCGACCGTCGCAAGGGCGAGCGCCGAGCGGCCGACCGCCGGAGGGTTGACGTGGGCCGTCCGGAAGGCAACCGCCGCACGGGCACCCGGCGCAAGCGCGAGCGCCGTCATTCCTCGGCGCCCAAGCCCGCGAACGGCTGATCCGCCAACTTACGGCGCTTGGACCACCTCGATCGGCAGTCCGAGCTTCTCGAGCTGCGGCCGGACCTTGGCGGCGTCGCCGACCACGATCCAGGTGAAGCCCTTGGGGTCGATCGTGCTTCGCGCCGCCTGGTCGAGCTTGGCCGCGGTCAAGCTGCGATACTCGGGCGCCAGCGTTTCGTAATAATTGTCGGCGCGGTCGAACAAATCCAGCGCCTGGAGCGCGTTCAAGACGTCGTCCGCGCCTTCGAACCGGCCCGGCAGCTCGTTGATGCTGCGCGCGACGGTGCGGGTCAGCTCCTCGTTGGTCACGCCCTTGGTCGTGAGGAAGGCGCCGATGTCGGCGTTCATCGCCGCCAGCGCGTCGCCGGTCTTGTCCGCCTGGACCGGCGCCGAGACGATGTAGCTGACGTTTTTCTCGAGGAAGTTCGGGCGCCCACTCACTCCGTACGACCAGCCCTTGCTCTCGCGCAGGTCCATGTTGAGCCGCGACAGGAAGTTGCCGCCGAGCGCGTCGTTGGCCGCCGACAGCGGGATCACGTCGCCGCGCGGATCGACCGGAATCAGCTGCCCGCCGAGGATGCTCGACTGCGGCGCGCCGGGCCGGTTGACCAGCAGGATCTTCTGCGCGGTCGGACGCGGCGGCGGGGCGGCGAAATTCTTGACGCCCTTGGCGACGCTGGGCGCCGTCCAATTGCCGAAGCGCGCGTCGAGCAGCGGCTTCACCTCGGACAGCGGCAGGCTCGAGACCACGAAAATCTTGACGTTGTCGGGCCGGATCCAGCGCCGTTCGAACGCCGTCAGATCGTTACGATTGAACGCCGCGATCGCTTTGGGGTCGCCGCCGGCCGGCCCGCCGTAGGGATGGCTGGCGCCATAGAGCACGGCGGGAAGGACGCGGTTGGCGACTCGCGTCGGGTCCTTTTGCAGCTGCGCGATCCCGGTGAGCGCCTGCGCCTTGACGCGTTCGACCTCGGCCGGGGTGAACGCCGGGTTGCGCACGACGTCGGCGAGGATGTCGAGCGACGGTGCGAGGTTGGGCGACAGCGCCGACAGCGACGCGAGCGAGCGGTCGGACGTATTGCCGGTGCCGATCTGCGCGCCGAGCCGCTCCTGCGCCTCGGCCAGCTCCTGCGAGCTCATCGATGCCGTGCCCTCGTCCATCAGGCTCATGGCCAGTGACGCCAGGCCGCGGGCGTTGGGCGCATCCGACGCATCGCCGGCGTCGAATGCCAAAGCCAGCTGCGTCGTCGGCACCGCGGTGCGCTGGACGTAATCGACGGGAATGCCGTTGCTCAGCGTCGTGTGAACGATGTCGGGGAAGTCGAGCGCAGCGAGCTGGCCGACCGGCGGGATCTCGCGGTTCGGCTTGACCGGAGGGGTCGCCGCTTCGGCCTTGCGCTCCGGAGCGGCGGCCTTGGCTTCGGCATATGCCGGCCGCTCGCCGGGCGAGAGGACGATGGTCAGCGCCGGGCGCTTCAGCCATTGCTGCATGGTCGTTCGGACGACCGCAGGGGTGATCGCCGCATATTGCTTGAGCGTCTTCTTGTAGAATTCGCTGTCCTGGGCATAGGTCTGGCCTTCGGCGAGCGTCACGGCCTTGCCGCCGAACCCGCCGACCGCTTCAAGCCCGCGGATCCGGCCCGACACTTCGCTCATCACCGCGCGCTGCACCTCGTCCCGGCTCGGGCCCTTGGCGAGATAGTCGGCCATCACCTGGTCGAGCCGCTTGGACACCGCTGACGGATCGACTCCCGGCTTGACCACTGCGCTGACGTTGAAGATTCCGGCGCGCTGCAGTGGGATCAGGCCCGCGCTGACGCCCACCGCGATTTTCTCGTCGCGGACCATGATCTTGTCGAGCCGCGAGCTGGCGAGGCCGCCGAGCACCGAGCCGCCGACGTCGAGCGCAGCGAGCCGCCGGTCGAGCAGGCCCGGCACAGCCCAGTAGCGCTGGATGATGGTGGTCGCGACATTATCCTTCATCGCCACCGTCTTGGCCTTGGCCAGGGTCGGCACGGTCGCCTGCGCGGGATGGTTCACCGGCCCGCGCGGGATGTCTCCGAAATATTTCTCGACCAGTGGCCTGACCCGCGCCTCAGTCGTATCGCCGGCGACCACCAGCACCGCATTGTTGGGCCCGTATTTGTCGCGGAACCATTGCTTGACGTCGGCGAGGCTCGCGGCGTCGAGATCCTCCATCGAGCCGATCGTCGTGTGGTGATAGGGATGGCCCGGCGGGAACAGGCCGCCGAAAATCTCGTATTGCGTAAGGCCGCCCGGCCGGCTGTCGTTCTGGCGCTTCTCGTTCTGGACGACGCCGCGCTGGTTATCGAGCACGTCCTGAGTGATCGCTCCGAGGAGATGGCCCATGCGGTCGCTCTCCATGAACAGCACGCGCTCGAGCGCGCCCGTCGGCGCGGTTTCGAAATAGTTGGTGCGGTCGTAGGAGGTGGTGCCGTTGTAATCGGTCGCGCCGATGTTCTGCAGGTAATTGAAATAGTCGCCTGGCAGGTTCTCGGTGCCGTTGAACATCAGGTGCTCGAACAGGTGGGCGAAGCCGGTCTTGCGCGCCGGCTCGTCCTTCGACCCGACATTGTACCACATGCTGACCCCGACCACGGGCGCCTTGTGATCTTCATGGACGATCACGGTCAGGCCGTTAGCCAGGCGGAACATCGAGTGCGGGATCGAGACCTGCTTGACCAGGGTCGGGATCGGAACCGACTTTCCAGCCGGAGTCGCGGCCAGCGCGGGCGGCGTGAGGATGGTCGCGGCAGCGAGCAGCGCAAAGCGGCTTTGGAAACGCATCAAGTTGAAATCTCCGGATTAATTCAAATTCCCCAAGGTAAAGCTTAGCGCGCCCTCGCCGTCATGCAACGGCTCATGCCCGGGCGGCGGTGATTTTCGACGAACGGACCTCGGTCCGGCGACAGGCTCAAATGGAGCGGGCGGCGCGAACCGAGCGCCATGCATAAACAACGAGTCCGATGACGGCGATGGCACCGGCGCCCGCGACTGCGCGCATCAGCTCGCCGCTCGCGATCCAGTAGAACAGCGCCGCGACGCTCGCCGACGCCGGGATGGTGATGATCCAGGCGATCATCACGTTGCGCGCGACTCCCCACCGAACCGCCGAGGCGCGCCGCGCGGCGCCCGCGCCGATCACGCAGCCGGTGATGGTGTGGGTCGTCGATACCGGGATTCCGAGATACGACGCAGCGAACAGCATGACTGAGCCGCCGGCCGACGCCGAGAAGCCCTGGTGCTGGTTGAGCTTGGTGATCCGAGTGCCCATCGTCTCGATGATCCGCCAGCCGCCGGTCAGCGTGCCGAGACCGATCGCGACGTAGCAGCTCAACGCCACCCAGTGCGGCACGTGAAACTCGCCGTGCAGGTAGCCGGTCGAATAGAGCAGCACGGTGATCACGCCCATCGTCTTCTGGGCGTCGTTGAGGCCGTGGCCGAGCGAATAGGCCCCGGCCGAAACGAGGTGGAGGCCGCGAAACACGCGCTCCGCCCCGCGGGCGCTGGCGCGAACGCCCATCCAGCTGGTGACGAGCATGATCAGCATCGTAAGGATCAGTCCGAGCATCGGCGACAGGACGATCGCGATCAGGGTCTTGTTGAGCCCGCTCCACTGGATTCCGGTGAGGCTGGCATGGGCCACTCCGGCGCCGACGATGCCGCCGACCAGCGCGTGGCTCGACGACGACGGAATGCCCTTGAGCCAAGTGACGACGTTCCAGAACATCGCCCCGACCAGCGCCCCGAACACCACCGCCGGAGTGATCATGTCCTTGTCGATCAGGCCCTTGCCGATCGTGTCCGCGACCTTGTGCAGCGCGGGCCATTGCAGCGCGAGGAAGTAGGCCCCGAAGTTGAAGAAAGCGGCGAAGGCGACCGCCCACACCGGGCTGATCAGCCGGGTCGCGACCACCGTCGCGATCGAATTGGCGGCGTCGTGCAGGCCGTTGAGGAAATCGAACGCCAAAGCGACGGCGATCAATCCGACCAGCAGCGGAAGGGCGAGCTCGTGCATCCGCGCTCAGGAGTGGTCGATGACGAGGCCGTCGACCTGGTTGGCGACGTCCTCGAAGGCGTCGGTCACCCGCTCGAGATTCTTGAACACTTCGCGCGTGACCGCGAACTGCAGCGGGTCGGCCCGGGCGAGCTGGAAGGCGGACCTCAGTCCGGCCGCGTGAAGGTCGTCGGCTTCGCCCTCGAGCCGCACCAGCCGCTCGGTCAGCTGGTGGAGCTTGGCGCCGTTGCCGCTAACGTTGCGCAGCAAGGGCATCGCTTCATTGGTCAGCCGCGCCGCCTCGACGATCAGGTTGACGATCTCCTTCATCTCGGGCCTGAGCTCGCGCACTTCGTAGAGGTCGATCGCCCGCGCCGCGGCGAGCATCTCGTCGACGGCATCGTCCATCGCCCCGATCAGCGAGGTGATGGCGCCGCGGTCGAACGGCGTCAGGAACGTCCGGCGGACCGCGGTCAGCACCTGGCGGATGATCTCGTCCGCTTCATGCTCGCGGTCCTGGATCGTGGTCAGCAGCTGCTGCGTCGAGACGCCGTCGGCGGACAGCTGGCGCAACGCCTCGGCAGCACCCACCAAGGTCGCCGCATGGGCCTCGAACATGCCGAAGAAATCGCCGCGCTCGGGCAGCAGGCGTTGGAACCAGGCGAACATGCGAAAGCCCCCGTCATTCCCATCCCGTGGAATGTCACCGTTCCATGACAGGCTTTTCGCCGAGCGCAAGCGCGGCGCGCGCTTCACTCGACCATGGTGGTCAGCGGCTTGCCCTTCTCGAGCACGTAGGTCGCAAGCTCGGCGGCTGGCTCCTTACCGGCGTTGCGCGCCGCATGGACCACGCCGCGAGGAACGTACAGCACCTCACCGGCTTTCACCGTCACCGACTTCCCCGCTACCTCATATTCGAGGGTACCGGTTGTCACGTAGATGATCTCCTCGCCCGGATGCGTATGGCGCGGGAAGGACGCGCCAGGCGCGAATGACACCAGCGCTTGGAGCACTTCACGGCCCTTGATGCTGAGATCGTGACGCTGGAGATCGGTGCGCGTCGTCCCCGCGGGTCTCGGCGGTGCGGCCGACAGCGCACCGGCCGCCAGAACGATGCCGGTCATGACCCTCATGATCTTGCTCGACATGCCTGCCTCCCTTCAGCGGACGGATTCGAACGCCGCGCGCAGCTCGCTCACGAAGATGCCCGGCTGTTCCCACGCGGCGAAGTGGCCGCCCTTGTCGACGCGATTGTAGTGGATGAGCCTGGGATAGGCCCGCTCGGTCCAGCTGCGCGGCGCTTCATATTGCTCGCTCGGAAAGACGGTCACCGCGACCGGGGTCTTCACCCCCTTCGCGTTGAAGAAGCCGCCCTTATACTCCCAGTACAGGCGCGACGAGGACACGCCGGTGTTGGTCAGCCAGTACAGCGTGATGTTGTCAAGAATCTCGTCACGAGTGAGTTCGCCGGTTGCGCTCGACGTGCGTCGCAGGCCGGCGGTTACCGCCGCCGCCGGCTGGGCATCGGCGTCGTTGTGGTCGAGCAGCCATGCGGCAAGAAACACGGGCGAATCGGTGAGGCCGTACAGCGTCTGCGGCCGCGATCCCATGATCCGCGCATAGTCGACCTGCTTGAACGTCCGCACGAGCTGGTCGTACGCGCGCCGCTCGTCCGCCGCGAGGCCGGAAGGCGGCCCGGCACCGGTGTCGAGCGCCTTCTGCACGTCCGCCGGAACGACCGCCGGCATGTTGGTATGGATCGCCAGCAGGCCTGGCGGCGCCTGCAGCGCCATCTGGTCGACGACGAACGCTCCCCAGTCGCCGCCCTGGGCGACGTAGCGGGTGTAGCCGAGCCGCTTCATCAGCACGTCCCATGCGCGCGCCATTCGCTCCGGGCCCCAGCCGGTCCCCGACGGCTTGCCCGAAAAACCGTAGCCCGGCATCGATGGGATCACGACATCGAACGCGTCTCCGGCCTTCCCGCCATGAGCGACCGGGTCGGTCAGCGGCCCGATGAGCTTGAGCTGCTCGAGGATCGAGCCGGGCCAGCCGTGGTTGATCACCAGAGGCAGCGCGTTCTTTTCCTTCGACCTGACGTGGACGAAGTGGATGGCGAGCCCGTCGATGGTGGTGATGAACTGTGGGTAGCGATTGAGCCCCGCTTCCGCCTTTCGCCAGTCGTAATCGGTCGCCCAGTAGCGCGCGAGTTCCTGCATCGTCGCCAGCGGCACGCCTTGCGATTCGTCGGGGACGGTTTCCCGTTCCGGCCAGCGCGTCGCCCCGATCCGCCGCTTCATCTCGGCGAGTGCCTCGTCGGAGGCATGGAATTGGAACGGCCGGACCGCTGTGTCCTCCGCGGCGGCGGTCGCGACCGAACCGATGATGGTCACTTCGACCTTCGCTTGCGGCACGGCGGTCGGCACCGGAGCCGGCTCTGCGATCGTCGGGGCGTTGGTCATGGTCGCGGCTCCTCCTGCTGACGACAATGGGCTGGCGGCTACCGCCAGCAGCGCGAGAGTGATCGAGGCGGCAGTCTTGCTCATGCGCCGATGTGGCCGACCTCGAGCTCGTAGCGGAAGATCTCGATCCGCTCGTAGAGCTGCTCCTGATAGAATGGGCCTTGGCGGACGAACCGTTCGGCATCCTCGAAGCTGTCGCCCTCGACGAAGCCGAGATAGCCCTTGCGGTCGCCCGCCTGGTCGTGAAGCGCTCCCGCGACGGCCAGCGCGTCTTGCGCGAAATGCTCGTTGAGCTCGTTGCGGAAGTCGAGCAGCTGCCGCTCGATGCCTGGCTTGAGATAGGCCGCGATCATGAACAACATCGGCGCACTCTCCTACACGGGGCAAGGGCGGCGCCGGCGCAGCGCCGCCCCGCCTCGTCACTCAGCGACGCAGGGAACGAAACCCGTCGCGCAGGTCGGCGACGACCGCTGCCGGCTGCTCCCACGCCGCGAAATGCGCGCCTTCGGCATGCTTCCGGTAATAGAGCAGGTTCGGATAGGCAGCCTCCGCCCACTTGCGCGGGATCGGGCAAATCTCCTCGGGGAATGCGCTGACCACCGTCGGCACCTTGACGCCCTTGGGTGAGAAGAAGGCGCTCTTGTTCTCCCAATACAGGCGGGCTGACGACACGGCGGTGTTCGTCAGCCAGTAGAGCGTGACGTTGTCGCAGATGTCGTCCCTGGTCAGCCCGAGCGGCTCGCCGGCGAACACGCGCTCGATCTGGCGATACGTCCAGATGTCGTGGTCAATGATCCACGCCGCGAGCCCGACCGGCGAATCGGCGAGGCCGTACAGCGTCTGCGCGCGGTTCCCCATCTCCAGCGCATAACCGAGGCCGTGCTGGTAGAAGAAGGACACGTGCTCGAACGAATAGAGCTCCTCCGCGTCGAGCCCGTCGGGCGGCGGGGCGCCCTTCTGGACGAGCGCGTCGATGTCGGGCGGGATCGCGCCCGCCATGTTGGTGTGGATGCCGGCGAGCTCGGGCGGCGCCTGGACGCCGATGAAGTCGGTGATCAGCGCGCCCCAGTCCCCGCCCGAGGCGACGAACCGGTCGTAGCCGAGCCGCTTCATCAGTTCGATCGACGCCGCGGCGATCCGCTCCGGGCCCCACCCCGGCGTGCTCGGCTTGCCCGAGAATCCGTAGCCCGGCATCGACGGGATGACGACGTCGAACGCATCTTCCGCCGTCCCGCCGTGCGCGGTCGGGTCGGTCAGCGGCTCGATGATCTTCAGCTGTTCGATGACCGATCCCGGCCAGCCGTGGGTGACGATCAGCGGCAGCGCACCGTCGTGCTTCGACTTCACATGGATGAAATGCATGTCGAGCCCGTCGACCGCGGTCACGAAGTTCGGATAGGAATTGATCCGCGCCTCGACTTTGCGCCAGTCGTGTTGGTTGAGCCAATAGTCGGCGAGCTTTCGGATCGTCGCCAGCCGGACGCCCTGCGTGTCGTCGTCGACCGTCTCCCGCTCAGGCCATCGGGTCGCGGCGATCCGCCGCTTCAAATCGTCGAGCTCGGCGTCGGTCGCATGATAGCTGAACGGCCGGACCGACGTGGCCCCGGCCGGCTGGCCGAGGATGATCGTCTGCTTCGGCTCGGGAGTCGTCGCGGGATCGTGCTGCGGGGTCGGCGCGAGGGTATCCGCACCGCCGCCGGGCGCTGTCGTGTCGGCCATCGGGGATCTCCTGTCTGGAGTTTTGGGAGGACGCGTACCAACGCGGTCACTCGGCCGTTGCGCAACCGGAACAGGGTCGTCGATGCCGTGCGCCCCTCGTTCCGAGTCGGTCAATGGCGCGACTCGGCAAGTGCGGCATCCATGTCATTGCGGGCGCGCAGCGAGTGGCGCATTAACTGCAACCGTGAACCGGGAGGATCAGCCGATCGCGGCCGCCGCGTCCGCCTCGCCGGTGATCGACCCGCGTCCGACCCGCCTCGCCGCCGCTCGCCGTCACCTGATCAGCATCGGCATCGGCCTGCTCGCCGCCGAGGCGGCGGTGCTCGGCCGCTATTCGCTCGACCTGCCGCCCGACGTCCTGCCCTTCTTCACGGTGGTCATCGCGGTCTCGATCGTGACGGTCTTTGCCGGCTTTGTCGGCGGACTGACGACGATGGTCGCAGGCGGACTGCTCAGCTCTTATTACCTGCTCAACCCGAGCGGGTCGTGGTCCATCGAGGGGCGCTACGGCTATCCCTTGCTCGGCTATTTCCTGGTCACCACCGTGATCCTCGCGACCTCGCAGCTTTACCGGCTGTCCGAGCAGAAGCGGCATGACGCGGTGCTCGCCCACGTCCGCCACGACGCCGACCGCCAGCGGCTGTTCGCGCGCGAGATGGCGCATCGCCTGAAGAATGCGCTGGCGATAGTCCAGGCGATGGCCAACCAGACCTTCGTCCGAGACACGCCCGAGCTTGCCAAGTTCGACGGCCGGCTGAAGGCGCTGGCCGACGCCCACAACCTTTTGAACGAGCACGTCAAGCAGCCGACCGCGTCGATCGACGAGGTGGTCGAAACCGCGATCCAGCCGTTCCGCGACCACGGCCGCCGTTTCCGGCTAAGCGGGCCGGCGGTGCCGCTCCCCGACCAGCAGGTCGTCTCGCTGACCCTCGCCCTCCACGAGCTCGGCACGAACGCCGTCAAATATGGCGCGCTGAGCAAGCCGGACGGCTGGGTTTCGGTCGACTGGGACGAAGCGACGGACGGCAAGCTCCGGCTCGAGTGGAAGGAGCATGACGGTCCCGCGGTCAAAACCCCGACGACCAAAGGCTTCGGCTCACGCCTGCTGGGGCGCGCCGCGATGGGCGCGACGGTGCGCTATGAGAAGGACGGCCTGCGCTGCGTAATTACGAGCGGGCGCGCGTAAGACGGCCGGTACGGAGCGCCGCGCCCGCTGTGCGCGGCGGCACACCTCTATCGCGCCGGCACCGCCGCCGGCACCACCACCGGCGCGCCGCCGAGCTGGGTCACCAGTTTCTTGTAGGCGTCGAGATACGCGAGCACGATGATCTGCCCGATCTCGGTGTTGTGGTACCCGCCGCCGCCGACCGCTCCGAACCCGCCCCACCAGCCGGCGCCGCCGGCGCCCGCGAAGGACAGGTCGCGCTTGCGGAAATAGCCTTCGGTCAGCGCTTCCTCCTCGGTGGTCGCGGCGTTGACGATCGACAATGTGACGTTGGCTTCGCCCTTCTTGACGCTGATCCCGCCGGCGACCCCGCCGATAACGCTCCCGGCATGGCCGCCGAACAGACCGCCGATAGCTCCGCCCAATCCGGCACCGATGCCGCCGCCGCCGCTGTTCTTGTTGGTCGAGACGATGTTGGGCTCGAGGAAATATTGGGCGGCGATGACCTGGCGCTTCTTGGCGACCTGGCTTCCGGCCTGGAGCTCGTCCTGCTCGGCCAGCGCCTTCTCCATCGCCCGGCTCTGCATCGAGCGGCCGCGGTTGACGAGGGTGAAGCAGCCCGACTGCTGGACGAACACGCGCAAAATCGCCTCGGGGCTACCGAGGTTTAATTCGCGCCACCATTGGTTCTCGGGCTCGACGATCGCGAGGCTGCCGATCTTGTGGCTGCAGCGCGGGATCTCCGCGGTGCCGCGGGCCTGGTCCTGGCGGCCCGAACTGGCCCTCGAGGATTGGGCGAAGGCCGGCGATGCGGCGAGAACGAGCGCTGAGGCGCCCGCGAGGACGGTGACTTTGATCATCGGTTCAACCCCCTGTTGAAGGCCCGCCCTTACCAGCGATCCGGGCAAGTCGGAAGGGCGCATGACAGTGCCGCCGAGCCCTGCTAGCGCGCCGGCGAATGACCAGCATCGACCGCATCCGCAACTTCAGCATTATCGCGCACATTGATCATGGGAAGTCGACGCTCGCCGACCGGCTGATCCAGGCCACGGGGGGCATGACCGACCGCGAGATGAGCGGCAATGCGCAGGTGCTCGACAACATGGACATCGAGCGCGAGCGCGGGATCACCATCAAGGCCCAGACCGTGCGCCTCGAGTACAAGGCCGACGACGGGCAGACCTACATCCTGAACCTGATGGACACCCCCGGGCACGTGGACTTCGCCTACGAGGTCTCCCGCTCCCTGGCGGCGTGCGAGGGCTCGATCCTGGTCGTGGACGCCAGCCAAGGCGTCGAGGCGCAGACGCTGGCCAACGTCTACC
>JBJMUB010000086.1:0-2668 GCA_045811385.1 Sphingomicrobium sp.
TTGACGGCTTCCGCGCCGATGCCGGCAGAGAAGGCGTCCTCGCCATATTGGTCCTGTGCCTCGAGCAGCTCGTCCTCGTTCAGCAGCTGGAACTTCTCCAGCGGTGTCAGGCCGGGTTCGGTGACGATGTAGCTCTCGAAATAGAGGATGCGCTCGAGCTGCTTCAACTGCATGTCGAGCAGCAATCCGATCCGGCTCGGCAGCGACTTCAGGAACCAGATGTGCGCGACGGGCGCAGCGAGCTCGATATGGCCCATGCGTTCACGGCGGACCTTCGAGACGGTGACCTCGACGCCGCACTTCTCGCAGACGATTCCCTTGTACTTCATGCGCTTGTACTTGCCGCACAAGCATTCGTAGTCCTTGATCGGGCCGAAGATGCGCGCGCAGAACAGGCCGTCACGCTCGGGCTTGAACGTGCGGTAGTTGATCGTCTCGGGCTTCTTGATCTCCCCGAAGGACCAGCTGCGGATCTTGTCAGGCGACGCGATGCCGATCTTGATCTCGTCGAAGGTCTCCGGCTTGGCGATCGGGTTCGCGAAGTTCGTCAGTTCGTTCATTTTGTGCTCCTGACCCCTCCCGCGAACGGGAGGGGCTGGGTTGATCCTTGATTATTCGGCGGCGAGTGCGGTCGGGGCGTCGTCCTCGTCCTCGATGCTGTCCAGCTCGACGTTGAGGCCGAGCGAGCGCATCTCCTTGACGAGCACGTTGAAGCTCTCCGGAATGCCGGCCTCGAACGTGTCGTCGCCCTTGACGATCGCCTCGTAGACCTTGGTGCGGCCGATCACGTCGTCCGACTTCACCGTCAGCATTTCCTGGAGCGTGTACGCCGCGCCGTACGCCTGCAGCGCCCACACCTCCATTTCGCCGAAGCGCTGTCCGCCGAACTGCGCCTTGCCGCCCAACGGCTGCTGGGTGACGAGGCTGTACGGGCCGATCGAGCGGGCGTGGATCTTGTCGTCGACGAGGTGATGGAGCTTCAGCATGTAGATGTAGCCCACGGTTACCTTGCGGTCGAACGGCTCGCCGGTGCGCCCGTCGTAGAGGGTGACCTGGCCCGACGTATCAAGGCCCGCCTTTTCCAGCATCTCGCTGACATCCGGCTCGCGAGCGCCATCGAACACCGGGGTGCCCATCGGGACGCCGGCGGTGAGGTTGGAGGCAAGCTCCATCACCTGGTCGTCGTCACGGGAGTCGATCTCCTTGACATAGCCCTCGCCGTAGACGTCCTTGAGCTTGGAACGGATCGCCTTCACGTCCTTGCCGGCGACGTCCCTGCCGCGTTCGTGCATGCCTTCGAGCATTTCCTCGATCTGCCGCCCGAGGCCGCGCGATGCCCAGCCGAGGTGCGTTTCGAAGATCTGGCCGACGTTCATGCGCGAGGGCACGCCGAGCGGGTTGAGAACGATGTCGGCATGAGTCCCGTCCTCGAGGAACGGCATGTCCTCGATCGGCAGGATGCGGCTGATGACGCCCTTGTTGCCGTGACGGCCGGCCATCTTGTCGCCCGGCTGAAGCTTGCGCTTCACGGCGACGAAGACCTTGACCATCTTGAGCACGCCCGGCGGCAGCTCGTCGCCGCGCTCCAGCTTCTCGACGCGGTCCTCGAAGCGCCGCTGGATGACTCCGGCGGCCTCGTCATACTGCGCTTTCCGGGCCTCGATGTCCGCCTGGCGCTGATCGTCCTTGACGGCGATCTTCCACCAGTCGTGACGCTCGGCGCTCTCGAGCGTCGAATCGTCGAGGGTCGAGCCCTTCTTGATGCTCTTGGGAGCGGCAGTCGCGACTTGCCCGAGCAGCATCTCGCGAAGGCGCGAGAAGGTCGCACGGTTGAGGATCGCGCGCTCGTCGTCGGCGTCCTTCTTCAGGCGCTCCTTCTCCTCGGTCTGGATCGCCCGCGTACGGTCGTCGATGTCGATGCCGTGGCGGTTGAAGACCCGGACCTCGACGACCGTGCCCGAAACACCTGGCGGCAGGCGCAGCGACGTGTCGCGCACGTCCGATGCCTTCTCGCCGAAGATGGCGCGGAGCAGCTTCTCCTCCGGCGTCATCGGGCTTTCGCCCTTCGGCGTGATCTTGCCGACGAGGATGTCGCCCGGCTCGACCTCGGCGCCGATGTAGACGATGCCCGCCTCGTCGAGGTTGCGCAGCGCCTCCTCGCCGACGTTGGGGATGTCGCGGGTGATGTCCTCCGGCCCGAGCTTGGTGTCGCGGGCCATGACCTCGAACTCCTCGATGTGGATCGAGGTGAAGACGTCGTCCTTCACGATCCGCTCGGAGATGAGGATCGAGTCCTCATAGTTGTAGCCGTTCCAGGGCATGAACGCGACGAGGACGTTCCGGCCGAGCGCGAGCTCGCCATATTCGGTCGACGGTCCATCGGCGATGATCTCGCCCGCCTCGACCGAGTCACCGACCTTCACCAGCGGACGCTGGTTGATGCAGGTGTTCTGGTTCGAGCGCTGGAACTTCATCAGCGTGTAGATGTCGACGCCCGATTCGCCGGGCCTGAGGTCCCCGGTGGCACGAACGACGATACGAGCTGCATCGACCTGGTCAACGACGCCCGAGCGGCGAGCGGCGATCGCAGCGCCGGAATCGCGGGCGACGGTTTCCTCCATGCCGGTACCGACCAGCGGCGCTTCCGCCTTGATCAGCGGCACTGCCT
>JBJMUB010000087.1:0-35078 GCA_045811385.1 Sphingomicrobium sp.
TCGGCATCCCGACGCTGGTCGCCAACAACATTCCGGACGGCATGACAGTCACGCTCCTAAGCGAAAACGGCATGCTCGGGATCGGGCCGTTCCCCTACGAGGACGAGGTTGATCCCGACCTCATCAACGCCGGCAAGCAGACCGTCAGCCAGCTTCCGCAGACCAGCTAATTCGACTCCGCGCAGAGCTTCGCGATGATCCGCGGCGGCCATATCGACCTCGCGGTGCTCGGCGGCATGGAGGTTAGCGAGAAGGGCGACCTCGCCAACTGGATGGTGCCCGGAAAGATGATCAAGGGCATGGGCGGCGCGATGGACCTCGTCGCCGGGGTCAAGAAGATCATCGTCGTGATGGAGCATGTGTCGAAGAGCGGCGACCCGAAGTTCATTCCCGAGTGCACGCTTCCGCTGACCGGACGCAACGTGGTCGACATGATCATCACCGATCTCGCCGTGTTCCAGCGTGAAAGCCACGAGCAGCCGTTCCGGCTGATCGAGGTCGCACCGGGAGTCACGGCGGACGAGATCCGCCAGAAGACGAGCGCGAAGTACGAGGAATGACTCGGACCGACGCGGAGAAAGTGGCGCTGCTCGCCGCACTGCTCGGCGTCCTGCTGCTGCTCTATGCGCAGATCGCCTATCAGTTCGGCCTGTGGCCGGAGTGACGGCTATTTCGAAGCGGAGACCTTAACCGCCGCCGTTTTGACCGCCGCTACGGAAGCGCCGCGCATGGTCAGCGGCTCGCGTCCGAGATGAGCGAACAATGCGCTGCACGCGGCGTCGATCAGCTGGCGCGGCTGCGTCGCGCTGTCGGGCAGCGGAGTGCAGGCCGACGGACTGCCGGTGGAATCGACGTAATAAGCGAGCTTGACCGCCGCGGCGGTGGTTCCGGACGGCAGCTGGTTGAGGGTGATCTCGAGGTCGGGCCCGACGTCGCGCTGGATGCCGGAACGGTCGGGGCGGGCCCATACCACCTGGCTTCGATAGACGCCGTAGGTCCGCTGGCCGTCGGCGCCGATCGCGGGCGTGAAGCGCGCCCGCTTCATCGGCGCCCAGCAGGCCGACCGGTCGAGCATCGCATAGCCGCTGGACTTGAGGATGCGGCAGTCGGCCGCGTGGCCGTCCGGGCCGACGATCACGGCAAAGGTCGTGACTCCCTGCCATTCGCGCTCGAATGCCTTGGTCGGGTAATCGTTGAGGTCGAACCATGGGAGCGGGGTCGTCGGAGCGGTCGCCACCACCGCGGCAGCTAAAGAAGCGAACAGCGACATCGCGGCCTCCCTCGAACTGGAAGCCGGGACGATAAGCCGATACGGCGCTCGAAACCATAGGAAGTGACCGGATGAAAGCGCTCCTTTCGCACGCGCCGGGTGGACCCGAGACTTTGCGGCTCGACGAGCTGCCCGATCCGGCGGCGGGCCCGGGCGAACTGCTGGTCCGCGTTCGGGCGTGCGCGATCAATTATCCGGACGTGCTGATCATCGAGGACAAATATCAGCTGAAGCCGCCGCGGCCGTTCGCTCCGGGCAGCGAGATTTCCGGCGAGGTCGAGGCGGTCGGCGAGGGCGTCAGCGGGTGGGCAGCCGGCGACCGCTTGATCGCGGCGGTCGGGTTCGGCGGCCTGGTGCAGAAAATCGTCATCCGCGCCGGGCAGGCCATTCGCCTGCCCGCGGAGCGGACGTTCGAGGAAGGCTCGGCGCTGCAGCTTACCTACGCTACCGCAATCCACGCGCTGCGCGACCGCGGACGGCTGCAGCCAGGCGAGACGCTGCTGGTCCTCGGCGCAGCGGGCGGGGTGGGGATCGCGGCGGTCGAGATCGGCAAAGCGCTCGGCGCGCGAGTCATCGCCGCGGTTTCGTCCGACGCCAAGGCCGCGGCGGCGCGCGACGCCGGAGCGGACGACGCGATCGTCTATCCGGCCGGTGCGACCGATCCGAAGGCGCTGTCGCAATTGTTCAAGGATGCGGTCGGCCCCGACGGCGCGGACGTGATCCTCGACCCGGTCGGCGGCGATTATGCCGAGGCGGCGCTGCGGAGCATCGGCTGGGAAGGGCGCTTCCTGGTCGTCGGCTTTCCCGCCGGGATCCCGAAGCTTCCGCTCAACCTCACCCTGCTTAAGAGCTGCGACGTGTGCGGCGTGTTCTGGGGCGCCTTCGCGGCGCGCGACCCGAAGCGCAACTCCGAGCATGTCGAACAGCTGTTCCGCTGGTGGTCCGAGGACCAGATCGCGCCGAAGATCAGCGCGACCTATCCGCTCGAGCGCGGCGGCGACGCCATCGCCGCGCTGCGCGACCGAAAGGCGATCGGCAAGCTGGTGGTGACGCTGGACTGAATAGCCCGCGATCCCTATCTCCCCGCGAAACATCCGTGGGGACCGCATGACTACGTTCGACGACCGCGAGCGCGCCTTCGAGACCAAGTTTGCGCACGACGAGGAAATGAGATTCCGGATCACCGCGCGGCGCAACCGGCTGCTCGGCGAATGGGCGGCGCGGCAGATGGGCCTGAGCGAAGCCGAGAGCGAATCTTACGCCAAGGACGTCGTCCGGTCCGACTTCGAGGAAGCCGGCGACCATGACGTGGTGCGCAAGGTGCTCGGAGACCTGACCGCGGCCGGGATCGAGTGCGACGAGGCGCGGATCCAGGAAGCGCTGCGCAACAAGGAAATCGACGCTCGGCGCCAGATCATCGAGAGCACCAACTTGTAATGCCGATGGCCGCGTCCGAGATTGAACGGATGATCAAGGCGGCGATCCCGGACGCGGACGTCACGATCCGCGATCTTGCCGGCGACGGCGATCATTATGCCGCGCGGGTGGTGAGCCGCAGTTTCGCGGGGATGAGCCGGATCAGGCAGCACCAGGCGGTCTATGCCGCGCTTCAGGGGCGAGTCGGGGGTGAGCTTCACGCACTGCAGCTCGAAACCGCGGTGCCAACGGAGATTATCAGTGAGTGACGCCCAGAGCCGCATCGCGGACTTAGTCAAATCGAACGATGTCGTGCTGTTCATGAAGGGGACGGCGCTGTTCCCGCAGTGCGGCTTCTCGAGCCGAGCGATCGCGATCCTCGACCGGCTCGGAGCGACCTACGAAACGGTCGACGTGCTCCAGGACCCGGAGATCCGCGCCGGGATCAAGGAATTTTCCGACTGGCCGACGGTCCCGCAGCTGTACGTCAAGGGCGAGTTCGTCGGCGGTTCGGACATCATGATGGAGATGTTCGAGAGCGGCGAATTGCAGGAGC
The DNA here is from genome assembly GCA_045811385.1 of Sphingomicrobium sp. GTDB lineage: Bacteria > Pseudomonadota > Alphaproteobacteria > Sphingomonadales > Sphingomonadaceae > Sphingomicrobium. Next base: position 3,243 of record JBJMUB010000087.1, read on the forward strand.
TGGTGGCGCCCGCCGGATAAAGAAAGGGGCGGCTCGCGGGACCAGAGAACCTTCGAGCCGCCCCTTTGATTTGGCGTGGAACCAAGTGGACCCGCTTATAGTAGCAATCGGCGTGCCAATTCGTAAAAACGGCTGTTTTCTCCTGTTTCTCGTCGGCCGTTGGATCGCGGTAAATCCCCAAGCGTAAGAAATTCCGACAATTTGCGACCTCGAATCAACGAACGCGGCGCGCGCGGCTCAAATCGAACTCGAGTCGACTCGCAGCAGCCGCGGCCCGTTCTTTTTGACTGGCGGCGGCGCTCTCGTTACGGGGCCGTCGTGAAACGCACTGTTGATGGCACTTTGACCGCTGTGCGGGGTTGGGAAGGCCGATGAGCCGCGAAGACCCCGATATGCATCGCTCCGGCGGCCATAAATTGTTCTGCGACCTGACTCAGAGCTGGTCGGAGGTCGGTGGGGGAGTGCGCACCTACCTGCTGCACAAGCGGCGGCACATCCTCGAATCGACCCCGCACCGGCATTTGATGATCATCCCGGGGGCGCGGGACGAAGTGATTGAGGAGGAGCGCGCGGTCACGGTGACCGTCGCCTCGCCGCACGTTCCGGGCAGCCCGAACTACCGGTTGCTGCTGCGCGGCGGCGCGGTTCGCGATGCGCTCGAGCGGTTCTGCCCCGACCTGATCGAGTGCCAGGACGCCTATAACCTGCCGTGGGCGGCGCTCGCCCATCGCAAGCGCCATCCGGATACGGCGCTGGTTGCCGCGTACATGACCGATTTTCCGACGGTCTATGTCGAGCGGCCCTTTGCCAAGGTCATGGGCAAGACGCTCGCCGGGCTCTGCGGCCGGCTTTGCTACGCCTATTGCGGAGCGCTCTACCGCCGTTTCGACAGCGTCTTCGTGCTGAGCGAGAACGGCGGCGCCGCCAAGCTTCGGGCGCAGGGCGTCGCCAATGTCGATGTCGTTCCGCTGGGAGTCGAGGTCGGCGAATTCGCGCCGGCGAAGCGCAGCGAGGCCTTGCGCCGCGACCTGGGCCTCGACGACGACCAGCCGCTCCTGATCTACGTCGGCCGGCTCGACGGCGAGAAGAAGCCGGACGTCGTCGTCGAGGCGTTCCGCAGCCTGCCCGATTCGCTTGGCGCGAGACTCGCGCTGCTCGGCGAGGGTCCGCTGAAGGACGAGATTGCGGCGCTCGGGGACCCGCGGATCATCCTCCCGGGATATGTCCGCAGCCGGACCGAGCTCGCGCGGTGGCTGGCGAGCGCGGACATTTATGTCTCCGGAATGGCCGACGAAACGTTTGGAGTGTCGATTGTCGAGGCGCAGGCCTCCGGGCTCCCCGTGGTCGGAGTCGCGGGCGGCGCGATGATCGACCGGGTGACCGACGCAACCGGCCGTCTCGGCCCGGTCAACGATCACGCCGCCATGGCTCGGAACATACTCGACATCTGGAGCGCCAATCGAGCGGCCATGTCAGAACAAGCGCGCGCCCATGCACTGCAATTCAGCTGGGGCCACAGCATGGAGGCCTTGTTCGGGCGCGTTTATCCGGCGGCGTTCGCCCGGCGTGCCCAGCAGATCGCCTCGGCGGCCGCTGAGGCCCGAGCGCCGCTGGTCCGCGCCTGATCAATTCAAGGCGCATTCACCTCGCGCTTCCAAAAGGCTAGCACCCGCTGAGCTTTGGGGAGATGGGTCGATGATCGCGTGGGTGTTGCTTCTGGCCGCGGCTCAGACCGCCGACCCGGCCGCCAAGGCGACCGAAACGCTGGCCGCCAGCTGCATTGCCCACAAGTTCGAGACGACGGTCCATGTGAAGGGCCCGGATGGAAAGCCACGCGGATCCAAGGTCAAGCTGTGCGGCAAGCCCGGCCAAAGCGACTCAGAATGGCTCGGAACGCTGAAAGACGCCGTCGACAAGGTTACCGCCGATCCGAAGATGTCGGCCGGCGTAAAGAATCAGATCGTCACTGCGCTCAACGCTGAGATGGCCCGCCTGTCGGCGGCTTCGCAACCTGCCGCAGTCCAGTCCGCGACAGCGATCGTGGCGGCGCCGTCGATCGTCGCTTCGCGGGCCCCGGCGCTGGCCGCGCGGCCCGAAACCGTCAGGGCGCCGGAATATTCGACCTATTCGCCGCTGCCCGCGCCGAAGCCCGCGGCGACCGCAGCCATGACCGCAGCACCGGTCGCTCCGCCGCTCCCGGCGCCGCGGCTGACCTTGCAGTGCATGGCCACCAACGCGGTCGGCGCCGAAGGCCCGTGCGACCAGCTCGAGCGCGAGATGCTGCTAACCGTTCGCGCCGACGAGAACATCCCGGGCGGCACCAGTCTCAGGTTCCTGCGCCGGGGCGATCCCCGTGCCGACGTCGCTCTGCTCACCCTGCGCCGCGGGCAGTCGCAGCGCTTCAGCCTGCCCTCGCGGGTGTGCCAGGGCGTGACCGGAAGCCGGGTCGAGATCCAAGTCGTGCGGACAGCGCGCTCCGGGCCGCAGGTCGTCGACACCCGAGGCCCGTTCGAGCTGCGCTGCTAGCAAGCGCGCGCGCCGCGTGGCACAGGCCCAGCCGTGGACGCGCCTTATGCCAAACTCGAGCCGGTGGAGCCCGCGATCGCGCGCGTGCTCGCGCACAATCCGTCCGCGTTCACTTATTACGGCACCCAGACCTATCTGGTCGGGACGAGGGACCTGGCGGTGATCGATCCGGGGCCCGATTTGCCGGAGCATCTCGACGCGCTCGAGCAAGCGATCGGCGGCCGGCCCGTCGCCGCGATCCTGTGCACGCATACCCACCGCGACCACAGCCCCGCCGCCCGGCCGCTTGCCGACCGCACGGGGGCGCCGATCATCGGCTGCGCGCCGCTGGCGATGGAAGGGACCGGGCTGGAGGCAGGCTTCGACGCCGATTATGCCCCCGACCGAATTCTTGCCGAGGACGATGCCGTGGAAGTGGGCGGCAAGCCGATCGTCGCCGTTGCGACCCCGGGGCACACGTCCAATCACCTGTGCTTCGCCTATGACGGCGCGCTATTCTCAGGGGATCACGTAATGGGTTGGTCGACCACCGTGGTGGTCCCGCCCGACGGGGACATGGCCGCTTACATGCACAGCCTCGACAAGCTGCGGCACCGCGACGACCGGATTTATTATCCGGCGCACGGACCCGCGGTCGACAATCCGCAGCAATATGTCCGCCACCTGATCGGCCATCGGATGCAGCGCGAGAAGCAGGTCCTGCGGCTCGTCGGGGAGCGTGCTCGCGACATTCCCGACATCGTCGCCAGCGCCTATCCCGGGCTCGATTCGCGCCTTGTCACGGCGGCCGGGGCATCGGTCCTCGCGCATCTGCTGGACCTTGAGCGCCGCGGGCTCGTTGAACAGCACGACCAGCAATGGAAGATCGCCGCAACAAATATCTAGCGCTCGCCGCGATCGCGGTCGCCCTGGCGCTCGGAGTCGTCGTCGGCATGGCGACCGGCATCGCCGACCGCCTCTTCGGCGGGCCAGATCCGAAGACGATCGCCACGGCGAGCCTGCAGTCGATGCGGGCGCAGAATCGGCTGACGGTGTTTGCGGCGCGCTATGTCTCGGTCGTCAGCAGCGAGCAGAACCGCTTCGGCGGATTGGTCAGTTCCGAACGCACTTTGATTCTTCCGGGCGATGTTCGGTACGAGGTCGACCTGTCGAAGCTGGAACCCAAGGATGTGAGCTGGGACGGCTCGAGCCATACATTGCGAGTGCGGCTCCCCGAGATCGACGTCGCGGGACCCGACGTCGATATCAATGCCGTCAAGGAATATGGCGGCGGTGGAGTCCTTTCCGCGCTGACCAACGCCAACCAGCAACTGGACGATGCCAATCGGTCGCGCGCAGTTCAGGACCTGCGCAAACAGGCGACCGCTCCGCTCCCGATGCAGCTGGCGCGGCAGGCGGCGCGTGCTGCAGTCGAGCGAAGCTTCGCCATGCCGTTGGCAGCGGCCGGGTTCAAGGACGTGAAGGTGGTCGCGCGTTTCCCGACGGAGGGCGGCAACGACGCTTCCTATGTCGATCTTTCGACCCCATATGAGGAGGCAATCAAGGAAGCGGAGCGGCTGCGCGCCGCCGAAGGCAAAAAATGACCGCACCCGTCCAGAGCCTCAAGGGGCTCGACCTGCTCGCCGAGATCGAGCGGCTCAAGCGCGAGCGCAACGCGGTGATCCTCGCCCATTATTACCAGAAGCCCGAGATCCAGGACCTTGCCGATTTCGTCGGCGACAGCCTCGATTTGTCGCGCAAGGCCGCCGCGACCGACGCGGACCTCATCGCCTTTTGCGGCGTGCGCTTCATGGCCGAGACGGCGAAGATCCTCTCGCCCGAAAAGACCGTGGTCCTGCCCGACATGGATGCCGGCTGCTCACTCGAGGACAGCTGCCCGCCCGACCAGTTCAAGGCGTTCCGCGAGGCGCACCCGGACCATATCGCGCTGACCTACATCAACTGCTCGGCCGCGGTGAAAGCGCTCAGCGATATCATCGTCACGAGCAGCAGCGCGAAAGTCATCCTCGACCAGATTCCGGCCGACCAGAAGATCATCTTCGGGCCCGACCGTCACCTCGGCGGCTATCTCGCGCGCAAGACTGGGCGCGAGATGCTGCTGTGGCCGGGCATCTGCATCGTCCACCAGGCGTTCAGCGAGACCGAGCTGCTGAAGCTCAAGGCCGAGAACCCCGGCGCACCGGTCGCGGCGCATCCGGAATGTCCGCCGCACATCATCGACCATGCCGACCATGTCGGCTCGACCAAGTCGATCCTCGATTTCGCGCTGACCAGCCCGGCCGACACGATCCTCGTCGCGACCGAGCCGCACATCATCCACCAGATGCAGAAAGCGGCGCCCGAGAAGACGTTCATCGGCGTCCCCGGCGGCGACGGCAACTGCAATTGCAACATGTGCCCGTACATGGCGCTGAACACGCTCGAGAAGCTTTACGTCGCGCTGCGCGACCTGGAGCCGCGGATCGAGCTGTCGGATGAGGTCATGGCGCGGGCGCGGGTGCCGCTCGAGCGCATGCTCGAGATGGCCGGGCGAACCGTCGGCCAGGGCGACGTCGGCACGCCGATCCTCGACTACCCAGCGAAAATCGATCCACGGATCAGTGGGGACTAGACGCCTGTAATGCGTTCATGGCTCGCCTTGTGCGCGCTGCTTGCGGCGGCATCGCCCGCGGCGGCCCAGTCGTCGTTCGATCTCCGCATCCTCGCGGCGCACAATACCGAGCGGGCGCGGGCGCGTGTCGGCCCGCTCGTCTGGGATCCGGCGATTGCCGCGGGGGCGAAGGCCCATGCGGACTGGATGGCGCGCAGCGGCCAGTTTGCGCATTCGGACCGCAGAACCCGGCGCGGCCTCGGCGAAAATCTCTGGTGGGGCGGGCGCGGCGCATTTTCGCCGGAGCAGATGGTCGCGATGTGGGCCGCCGAGCGGCGCAATTTCACGGGCGGCATTTTCCCGAACGTCAGCCGCACCGGCCAGTGGTTCGACATCTCGCATTATTCGCAGCTGATCTGGCCGACGACGACCCGGCTCGGCTGTGGCTTCTCGCGCGGGCGAGTGGACGTGCTGGTGTGCCGCTACGGACCGGCCGGCAATATCGACGGCCGCCGAGTCCCCTAAGTCAGGGCGTCGGCCGGGCGTTCGGGGGGTCGGCGTTGCCGGTGAAACGCGGCCTATTTGCCCGGGTTGCTGCCCTGCGCCGGAGCCTGCTGATCGGACGCGGTGCCGCCGTTCGGCTTCACCGGGACCTCGACCGTCTTGCAGATCTTGCGCCCGCCGAGCCGCGAATAGCTGTCCTCTTCGGCCTGGAAGCAGACCCGCTTCTTGACCGTCTGGGGCTTGGCCTGCTGCTGCGCCGAATTGGCGACGGCCGTGTTCTGGGCCAGCGCCGGAGCACTCATCGTGCCGAGAATCGCAAGCACGATCAAAGACCTACGCATTCATTCACTCCTTGGATTCTGCGGAAACGCGGGCTTACAGCAGGAAAATCTGCGTTAGCAAAGATGATTCTGCGCTGAACCCGGCGACGCGGTCGTCAAGCGAAGACTTGCTCGAGCGCCTCGACGCTGGTGCCTTCTTTCCACTGCCGCAACTCGACGTAGAGCGACGGCTGGATGGTGCCCCACGCTGCGTTGAGCAGGGTACCGGCGACGACGCTGCCGATGAGGTTTGTGGCGGTCAGGCCGCCGGCGGCGTTCGTGGCGCTGTAGCTGGCGATGCCGATAACGCCGAGAATCATCGTTACGATGCCGTAGGCGATGAGCACGACGATGAAGATGCCGAGGATTCGGCCCTTGGCGCCCTTGGTCAGGGCGCCGCTCCTGCGCAGGGATTCGAAGATGCCGGTGCGTTCGGCGACGAGGACCGGAACGGCGACCGACCACATCAGCATGAGGATGATGCCGGGAACGACCAGCAGGATCAGGCCGAACCCGATGCCGATCGCCGAGACGATCGCCAGAATGATCAGTGGAACCAGCACCCGCAGGCTGGTCGAAAGGCTGTCGCCGAAGCTCACGCGGTTGCCCTCCGCCGCGCTGATCGTCGCCCGGGTCAGCGCACCCTGAACGAGCGCTCCGATGGCCATGCTGGCGATCGCCGACACAAGCGCGGCGGCAACGAAGGCGCGGGGTGAGATTGTGCCCGCTGCAAGCGCCTGAGGCGACGACACCCCGCCCGAGACGAACAGGTAGGTCATCAGCAAATTCGGAAGAGCGCCGATGACCAGCGCGAGACCGAGGATCACCAGCGGATTGGTGCGAACGGCGCCGAACGCCCGCTCGAAAACTCGGCCGACGACCATCTGCCGATCAGCGGTCGGCTGTACTGCACTTGCCATTATTCGATCTCCCCTGTCCCGGCACAAAGCTGCGCGAGCGAAATTCTGCTGTCCAGCGATTTCGCGCGAAGCGAGTCAGGCGAACACCTGCTCAAGGTTTTCGCTGGTCGGGCCCTCCTTGGAGTGCCGCAAGTCGACGTACAGCGATGCGGTCACAAGCGCGAAAAGGCTGGCTTGCACTGCGTTCCCAAAGATCCTCAGGCCGAGATGGATTGGGTTGCCAAGAGCGGCAGCCGGGTCCGAGTTATCCCATTCGCCGGTGCCAAACTCGACCCCGATCGAGACCGTCAGCGAGATCGCGATCAGGATCAGGATCAGCCCGAAGACCGTCCGGCGCGAACCCCTCGTTAGCCAACTGCTGCGGCGAAGCGCTGTCACGATGTCGGCCCGCTCCACCACCAAGACGGGGACCGCGACCGACCACATGACCCAGAGCATCATACCGGGCACTATGAGGAGGGCGAGTCCGAGGATCGTGGCCGCACTTGTCACGAGGGAAAGTCCGATGAGGGCCGGCGCAACCTGCACGGCGTCCAAAACTGAGCTGGCTAGGCTAGCTCCTTGGCCCCTGCTCGCGGCGATGACGGCGCGGACCAGGACGGCTTGCACCATTGTCGTCACGAGACCCCAGATGACCGTAAAGATCGCGGACATCACGGCCATTCCTGCGACACCGGCGTCGTCTCCCACGAGCTTGAATGCTTCCACCATGGCGTATTCCAAGCCAGCGCTGGGAACGGCGGCGAACAGCAGGGTCAGGGTCAACACTATCCCGGGACGATGCCGGATCGTCCAAACGGCCCGCTCGAAAACCCTGCCGATGGACAGTTCGCGGTCGCGCGGATCGTCGGTCGGCGGCGCCATCACTCGATTGTCCTCCCGACGATTGGCTGCGCGAGCGATTTTCGCGTGTCCAGCGATTTCGCGCCTTGCGCCACTGTAACGGTCGGTTATCCGTTGGACGGTAGCGGGAACGGGTGATCATGGGAGGCAATCAAGCGGCGGCCGGCGGGCCCGATCAGTTCGCGGGCGCGTACAAGTCGCTGCGCGCCGACCCGTCCGTGCAGTTCAACCTGACCCCGCCCAACCCGCAGCCGCAGAGCCCGCAATGGCTGCGCGACTTCTTCGAATGGCTCGGCAATCTGTTTGCGCCGGTCGGCCGGTTCCTCGCGTGGCTCGCCAGTTTCCTGCCCGAGGCGCCTTATGCCCGGATCCTGATGTGGACGGTGATCGCGGTTGCCGCGGCGCTCCTGCTCTGGGCGCTGTACAACCGGCTTCGTCACGGCGAGTGGCGCATCCGGCGGCCGCGGCTGGCTGCGGTCGGCGACATCGAGCTCGAGGACGATTGGGCCCCCGACGATGCGCCGGCGCGGTCGTGGCTCGAGGAGGCGGAAGCGCTCGCCCGCGAGGGCCGCTATGCCGAGGCGATCCACCATTTGCTGTTCCGCTCGATCGAAGACATCGCCCGGCGCCGCCCGAGTGCGGTCCGCCCGGCGCTGACCAGCCGCGAGCTCGCGGCTTCAACCGCGGTTCCCGAACGCGCCCGCTCGCTGTTCGCCGGGATCGCCCGGCTGGTCGAACGAAGCCTGTTCGGCGGCCGGCCGGTCGGCGAGCCCGACTGGGTGAAGGCGCGCGATTCCTATGCCGAGTTCGCGCTCGCCGGAGCGTGGCGATGAGCGACATCGCGATCGGCTCGAGCGCAACGGACGACAGCGTCTTCAAGCGCGGGACGATGCTTCTGATCGTCGCGATCGGAACGCTCGCCTTCATCGCCACATTGCTGCTCGGCGCCTACGCACCGGACCTGCGGTCGGGCAAGAATGGCGGCACGCACGCTTTATCGAATGCCGCCACGGGGTTCAGCGGCCTCGTCGGTCTGGCCGAGAAGACAGGGCGCAAGCCGGTTATCGTGCGAACCGAAGGCCAGCTCGACAGCGAGGACCTGGCGGTAATCACCCCCGATACGGCGCGGGCCAACCTGGCCGGGATCCTGAGCCAGCGCGGCAACCGTGTGACCCTCATCGTCCTTCCCAAGTGGAAGACGGAGCGCGATCCCAAGAGGCCGGCGTGGGTTCGGGTTGGCGGGCTGCTCTCGCCGTATCAGCCCGAAGGCGTGCTCGCGCCCGCCTGGGAGCTGAAGGTCACGCGACGGCGGACCCATAACGAGGCTCTGGTCAACGCCGCCGAGACTCTGCCGCCGGACGTCAGCTTCGTCGCGCCGCGGATCGAGCAAACCATCTCCGGTCCGAAGCTCGAGCCGATCATCACCGACGGCGACGGGCGAATCCTGCTCGGCCAAAGTACCGAGCGGCCGCTTTACGTTCTCGCCGACCCCGATCTGCTGAACAATCATGGCATGGGCGACGAACGCCAGGCGCGATCCGCGCTCGCGCTGCTCGACTACCTCAACAGCACGGGCGCGAACTCGATCCTGTTCGACGTAACGGCAAACGGCCTCGGCCATTCGCGAAGCCCGCTCAAGCTCGCGTTCGATCCGCCGTTCCTCGCGGTGACCCTGACCATCTTCACGGCGATGCTGCTCGCCGGCGCCCAGGCGCTGTTCCGCTTCGGCGCGCCGCGCCGGCCGGAGCGCGCGATCGCTTTCGGCAAGGCGGCGCTGGTCGACAACAGCGCCGCGCTGATCCGCAAGGCCGGCCGCGAGCCGCGGCTCGGAGCGCGCTACGCGGAGGTGATCCGCGAGCGTGCGGCGAGCCTGTTCCGGATCGGACCGTCGACCAGCCGCGAACTGGTCGACTCGCGGCTCGAGGGACTGAATTCGCGCAGCAGCTTCACCGCGCTCGCCGCTGCCGCGGCCAACGCACAACGCCGCGACGAACTGCTCGCCGCCGCACAATCCCTGCATCATTGGGTCGAGGAGGTTCAGGAGTGAAAGTCGAGGAAGTCCAAGCGCTCGCGAGTTCGATCAGGAGCGAGGTCGCCAAGGCCGTGGTCGGCCAGGATACGACCGTCGAGCTGATGCTCGTCGCGTTGTTCGCCGGCGGTCACATCCTGCTCGAAGGGCCGCCGGGAACGGCCAAGACGCTGCTCGCGCACAGCTTCGCGCACGCGATCGGGCTCGACTTCGGGCGGATCCAGTTCACTCCCGACCTGATGCCGGGGGACATCCTCGGCGCGAACCTGTTCAACTTCCAGACGTCGAGCTTCACTTTGACCCGCGGGCCGATCTTCACCGAGCTGCTGCTCGCCGACGAGATCAACCGGACCCCGCCCAAGACCCAGGCGGCGCTGCTCGAGGCGATGCAGGAGCGGCAGGTGACGATCGACGGCCAGACCCACGAGCTCGGCGACCGCTTCATGGTCGTCGCGACCCAGAACCCGATCGAGCAGCAGGGCGTCTATCCGCTGCCGGAAGCCCAGCTCGACCGGTTCCTGTTCAAACAGTCGGTCGATTATCCGACGCTCGAGGAAGAGCGGAAGATCATCGCGACCCATGGCGCGAAGAAGGGGGCGATGGAGCCGTCGGCGTGGGGCGTCGAGTGCAAGGCCGACAAGAAAGAGATCGCGGCGGCGTTGGAGGCGGTGAACGGAGTTCGTCTCGTCGACGAGGTGATCGACTATATCGCCGCGCTGGTCCGAGGCACGCGCGAAACCGCCGACCTCGAGTCCGGAGCGTCACCGCGCGCGGGCGCAATGCTGGCCGGAGCGGCGCGGGCGCGGGCCGCGATCGACGGGCGCGACTTCGTCATTCCGGACGATGTGAAGGCACTCGCTCCGGCACTGCTGCGCCATCGCGTCATCCTGTCGCCGGCCGCCGAGATCAACGGCCGCAAAGTCGAGGAGATCGTCAGCACGATCATCGAGGCGATCGAGGCGCCGCGTTGATCTACCCGACGCGCACCGCCGTCGTCGCGACCGCTGCCGGAGTGCCGGTGGCGCTCGCCGTCGCGGCGGCCGCTCCGGGACGCTGGTTCCTTGCGCTGGCCTGGCCGCTGGCGGTGGTGCTGCTGTGCCTTGTCGACGCAGTGCGTGGCGCCGGCCGGTCCACCGCCCGGGTCGATTTTCCGGGTCATGCCTATGTCGGCGAAGTGCGCGACTGCACCGTGACCGTCCTCGTCAACAGTCAGCCGCGAAGCGCACAGGTGGCGCTTCAGCCGTCGCCGCTGGTTGGGTTCGAGGATGATGGCCGCACGGGCGTACCGCTCGATGGCGGACGCGGCGCCGTGCTGATGCCGCTCGAAATGCTCCGCCGCGGACTGGCGAGGTTCGAGCGGCTGTGGCTGCGCTGGACCGGTCCGCTCGGCCTGGTCTGGCAGCAAGGCACGGTCGCGCTCGACGCCGGCTTCCCGATCCTGCCGGACCTGCGTCCGGTCCACGAGCGCGGGGCCGCGATCTTCCAGCGCCACGCATTCGAGGGGCTGATCGCCCAGCTGATTCGCGGCGAGGGGACGGATTTCGACGCTTTGGTCGAGTTCCGGCCGGGCATGGATCGCAGGTCGATCGCGTGGAAGCAGTCGGCGCGCCATTCGAAGCTGCTCGCCAAGCAATATAAAAGCGAGCGCAACAACCAGATCGTGTTCGCGGTCGATAGCGGGCGTCAGATGTGCGAGCCGGTCGCCGGTCTGCCGCGGGTCGATCGCTGCGTCTCCGCATTGCTGCTGACCGCGTGGATCGCGCTCAAGCTCGGCGACCGCGTGGCGATCAACGCGTTCGATTCTCGGCCGCGGCTCGCCAGCGGGCTGGCGTCGGGCGCGGGCGCCTTTGCCGAGCTTCAGCGGGTTGCCGCCGAGATCGACTATAGCGGCGAGGAGACCAATTATACGTTCGCGCTGACGACGCTCGCGGCGAAGCTCACCCGCCGCTCGATGATCATCCTGTTCACCGAATTCACCGATCCGGTTTCCGCCGATTTCCTGATCCGCGCCGCGCGGCGGCTGGTCGAGACGCATTTGCTGCTGATCGTCGTGCTTCGCGACGACGAACTGGAAGGCATCGTCGAGCGCGAGCCCGAAACCGCGGACGACGTCACCCGGGCGATCACCGCCGCCGCGCTGCTCAAGGAGCGGCGGGTGGTGATCACCAGCCTCCAGCATGTCGGAGTCCATGTCGTCGAAAGCGAATTTGACCGGGTGTCGGAGCGGCTGGTCCAGGCCTATCTCGACCTCAAGCGAAAGAACCTGCTGTGAACGCGCCGCTGGTCACCGGCGCCGGCGCCCCGCTGGTCAACGCGACGCGCTTCCGCCAGGCGCATGAAGGCGACTGGGCGCGGCTCGACGCGATCGTCACGCGCATGGAGAAGCGTTCGATCCGGGTGCTCGACGACGACGACCTGCTGGCGCTTCCGGGACTCTACCGGACGACGCTGTCGTCGCTGTCAGTCGCGCGCGACACCTCGCTCGACCGTTCGCTGATCACCTATCTCGAGCAGCTTTCGACCCGTGCCTATTTCCAGATCTACGGCGTGCAAACGCCGCCGCACCGGCAGATCGCGCGCTTCTTCGCGAAGGGCTGGCCTGAAGCGGTGCGGGCCTTGTGGCGCGAGACGTTGTTCTGCGTCGCGCTGACGTTCGGGGCCGCTTTGCTCGCTTATCTGCTGATCCGCAGCGACCCGGGCTGGTTCTATGCGATGATCCCCGAAGGACTGGCCGGCGGGCGCGACCCGTCCGCCTCGGCCGAGTTTCTGCGCTCGACGCTCTATGAGGGGCAGAAGAACTGGCTGATGGCCTTCGCCACCTTCCTGTTCACGCACAACAGCCAGATCGCGATTTTCGCCTTCGCGCTCGGCTTCGCGTTCGCGGTGCCGACGATCCTGCTGATCCTCTACAACGGGCTGATGCTCGGCGCGTTCATCGCGGTCTTCGCGGCGAAGGGCCTCGGCCCGAACGTGATCGCCTGGCTGTCGATCCACGGCACGACCGAGATTTTCGCGATCTGCATTTCCGGCGCAGCGGGCGTGCGCATCGGCATGGCGATCGCCTTTCCGGGACGCCTTGGGCGGATGGAATCGGCGGTTCGCGCCGGACGCACCGCAGCGACCGCGATGGCCGGTACGGTGATCATGCTCGCCGTCGCCGGCCTGCTCGAGGGTATCGGCCGCCAGACCATCGTCGATGACGGGATGCGATTGCTGATCGGAGTCAGCGTCCTCGCGGGGTGGCTGCTCTATTTCTACGTGTGGCGCTCCGGAAAGCCGGCCAGTGGCTACTAGCGCGATCCCGCAGCAGCGCAGCCTCAAGCGCACCTTCGTCACGCCCGAGGGCGTCGACCTCAAGCTCGAGCTCGGTTCGGCCGGGAGCCGGGCCGGCGCCTTCATGATCGACGCGCTGATCATGATCGTGCTGCTCGTAGTGGTCACCATCCTGCTCATTCTCATCGCCGGCAAAGGCGACGGAACCGGCGAATTCCTGATCGTGCTGTGGTTGATCGGCTTCTTCGTGCTGAGGAACTGCTGGTTCTCGTTGTTCGAGATGGGGAGCCGCGGGGCGACCCCGGGCAAGCGCATCATGGGCCTGCGGGTCGTCGCGCGCGACGGGGCCCGGCTGAACGGCGCCGCGGTGATCGCGCGCAATGCGATGCGCGAGATCGAAGTCTTCCTGCCGTTGTCGTTCCTCGGTCAGCAAACCGCCGCCGGGACCGCGGATACGTTCCTGACCCTGTTCGCGCTGACCTGGAGCGGAATTTTTCTGTTCTTTCCGCTGTTCAACCGCGACCGGCTGCGCGTAGGCGATCTCGTTGCCGGCACGTGGGTGGTCAATGCCGGAAAATCCAAGCTGTCGGAGGATCTCGTCGGTTCGGCCGAGCGGCAGCGACGAATCTTCCCGGAAGCGGCGCTAAAACTCTACGGAATCTACGAGCTGCAGACTCTCGAGGAAGTGCTGCGCAATGAAAATCCCGACGCGATCATGACCGTGGCGCGGACCATTCGGACCAAGGCGGGCCTGCCCGACGACGGCGACGATTACGGCTTCCTGTCGGATTATTATGCGGCGCTGTGCGCGCGGCTCGAGGCCGGCCTGATGGTCGGCCGCCGCCGCGAGAGCAAATACGAGAATTAGCGGCGCGCGACCTCGCCCTCGATCGTCGCGGTGTTTGCGTGATGCGTGTCGAGGTGGCGCTTGATGAGCTTCAGGTTGCGCGTGTTCGAGCGGAAGAAGAAGTCGGGAATGGCACCGACCCACGGGATCAGTCCGAGCAGGAAGTCGATTCCGACATTCCCGGCCATTCGCGACATCTGCCACTTGGACATGCCGAGGTTGCGCGCTTCCCATACAAGGTAGCTGCCGAGCGCCGCCCCGGCGATGTCGCCGACCCCCGGGATGAGGTCGAGGATCACGTCGAGCCCGACCGGCCCGACTCCAGGGACCACGAACAACCGCTCGAGCACCTTCTCCATCGCCTCGACGCGCTGGCGGACCGATTGCGGATCGGTGCCGAGACCGGCGAAAGACGGACGATTTCCGGGCGGCGTGACGTCCATTACAGGCCCTGCTTCTGATCCAGGTCGGTGAGCGTATGGCGCGCGTAACGGTTCCCGGCGAAGCCCTGGATGCGGCTCGAGACGAGCGACCAGCGGACCGGTGCAGCGATCGGAAGGAACAGCTGCGCAGCGTCGATCCTGGCGGCGGCCTGGGCGAGGAGTGCGCCGCGCTGGGCCGGAATGAGCGTGTCGCGGGCGGCGTCGAGCAGCTGGTCGGCTTCCGCGTCGCACACGGCCACAACCTGACAGCGGAACTGGCGCAGGAACCACGCCGGCGAGGTCGACGGGGCTATCAGGTCGATCAGCCTGAAATCGGCTGCGGCCGCGGTTTTTGCGCGCTCCACGGTCAGCCCCAACGCGCCCCAGTCGATCAGCAATCGATTGAACAGGATGTCGGAGCCCGGACCCTCCGGCAGGAGGACCCGGACCGCCGGCTTGTCAGTGTCGAATTCGCGGCCGGCCTCCGCGGCGAGCGCGGCGCGCCGTTCGCCGATCGCGGTGGCATACCACGGCGGCGGAGTAGGGGCCGGGACCCCCTCGAGGCCGGGCTCGAGCACCGTCGCCCGCGGGACGAGTCCGGGAACGCGCAAGGCATCGATCAGGGCGTCCCGGTCGATCGCCTGGCTGAGCAGCTGCCGGACCGCAGGATCGTCGAACGTTCCACCGGACCGCACTGGAACGAGGCCGAACAGGCCTGACGCCGGATCGAACCGCAGGCTGTTGCGGGGCAGCCTAATGCGCTGGGCGAAGGGTAAATCGGCGAAGGTGCCGCCGAGCACGAGATCGGCGCCGCCGCCGGCGAAGGTTCGAACGGCGTTCTCGGCCGGCATGCCGGCAAGCAGCAATTCCTGCCGGGTCGTCGTTTCCTCGTCGGGCGAAACGATTTCGCGCACCAGCTTTAGTTCGCCGGGGACATCCTGCCGGGTTTCCGGCTGGAAGGGTCCCGTTCCCGACCTATTGCGAACGATCGCAAACTCCGGCTGGGCGAGGATGGCGAGAAGGTTCGGGCGGGGCGCCCGCAGCCGAATCTCGATTACCCGGTCGGTCATCGCGACAATGTCTTCGACCGCTCCGAGCGTGTCCTTCAGGGGATTGGCGCTCGCTGGCGCAATCGACCGTTTCAGCGCGCGGGCGACTTGCTGCGCCGTGAGCTTTCGCGCGCCGGACCTAACCGGCGCCGCGAGCCGAAAAATGTAGCTGAGGCCGTCGTCGCTGACGTTCCACCGCTCGGCAAGCCCAGCGATGATGTTGCCGGTCGCGTCGAACCGGACCAGCCCCTGCGCGGTGGTGGCGAGCAGCGCGGCATCGGGCGCCGACAGCGCAGCCGCGGCAGGGTCGCGCATTTTCGGCGCCGAGCCGATCACGATCACCTTGATCGCGCCTTGCTGCTCGTCGCGGCAGCCGCCGGCGACCAGCGCCAGGCAGGCAAGGGCGAGCAGGCCTGAGGAGTGCCGGCGCATGGCGCGCTGTTTAGCCGCAAGCCCTTATTCAGCAAGCGTCTGGATATATCGCGCCAACTGACTTACTGTGGTAAGACACTTGGACGAGTTCCGTTGGGATGAGGGTGGCCGAAAGAGACGGGATCTGGAGCCGCGGCGGGACGCCGATCGAGGAGCTGCCCGACCCGTTCACCGCGCCTCTGGTCGAGCTCGACCCCGCGCTCGAGGCCGAGGAACCGGTCCGGCCGAAGCGTCGCCGCTGGCGAATGTTCCTCTATGGCTTTGCGGCGCTGCTGCTCGTCACGATCGCCTGGCTGGTGATCACCGCGCCCTTGTCGCGCGCGCTCGAACCGCTCGACGACCCGGCGCTTCTATTCGTCTCCGCCGACGGTCATGAGATCGCCCGGCGCGGCGCGATCAAGGAAGCGCCGGTGGACGTCGACCAGCTCAACCCGCTGACCGCGGCCGCGTTCGTGGCGATCGAGGACCGCCGCTTCTACCGCCACTGGGGGGTCGACCCCCGCGGCGTCGGACGGGCCGTCGTCGCCAATATGCGCGCCGGCGGCGTCCGCCAGGGCGGAAGCACGATCACCCAGCAGCTCGCCAAGACCAACTTCTTGTCGTCCGACCGAAGCTACAGGCGCAAGGCGCAGGAGGTGATCATCGCCTTCTGGCTCGAGGCGTGGCTGACCAAGAAGGAAATCCTGTCGCGCTACCTGTCGAGCGTCTATTTCGGCGACGGAGTCTACGGTCTCCGCGCCGCCGCCCATCATTATTTCAATCGCGACCCGGAGAAGCTGTCGCTCGCCCAATCGGCGATGCTCGCCGGATTGGTCCAGGCGCCGTCGCGGCTAGCCCCGACGCATAACCTCAAGGGCGCGCAGGCGCGTTCGAAGGTCGTGCTCCAGACCATGGCGGACACCGGCGTGATCACGCGCCGGCGGCTGCGCTCGACGACTCCAGCGCGGCCCACCGGCCGCCAGTCGAGAGTTCCCACCGGCACTTATTTCGCCGACTGGGTCGCTCCCGCCGCCAACCAGGCATTCGATGCCGATTTCGGCGAGGTGCGGGTGAGGACGACGCTCGACTGGGACCTGCAGCGGCTGGCATCGCGCGCCGTCGGCCGGGCCGCGATCGGCGATGCCCAGGCCGCGCTGGTCGCGATGCGCCCCGACGGCACCGTCGTCGCGATGGTCGGCGGCAAGAGCTACAAGCAATCGCCGTTCAATCGGGTCACTCAGGCTCAGCGCCAACCGGGATCGGCGTTCAAGCTGTTCGTCTATCTCGCCGCGCTGCGCGCCGGCTGGACTCCCGACACCGTGATCGAGGACGAGCCGATCACCATCGGCGGCTGGACCCCGGTCAACAACGACCGGATCTATCGCGGGGAGATGACCCTGCGCGAGGCGTTCGCCCGGTCGAGCAACGCCGCCACCGTGCGGCTCAGCGAGAAGGTCGGGCGCGGCAACGTGATCCGCGCGGCGCGCGACTTCGGAATCACCAGCCCGCTGCCCGACAAGCCGAGCCTCGCGCTCGGAACAGCGGGAGTCAGCCTGCTCGAACTGACCTCCGCCTATGCCGCGGTGATGGGCGGGCGCTATCCGGTCGTCGCTCACGGCCTGCCCGACCAGCCGCGCGAAGGCATCGCCGCGCTGTTCAGCGCCGGCGGCTCGCTCGACCGCCGGCGCGACCAGGCGCCGATGCTCGACCTGCTCTACGCAGCCGCGAACAACGGCACCGGCCGCCGCGCCGCGCTCGCCACGCCGACCTTCGGCAAGACCGGGACCACGCAGGAGAACCGCGACGCGGTGTTCGTCGGCTTCGCCGGCGACCTGGTGGTCGGAGTGTGGGTCGGCCGCGACGACAACAAGAGCCTGGGCAAGATCAGCGGCGGGACTGTGCCGGCGCAGATCTGGCGCAATTTCATGACCGCCGCGCTGGCCATCGACCGGCGCCGCGGACCGCCGCTTCCGCCTGAGTTCCGGGTGCCTCAGCGGCGCGAGATCGAGCGGAAGAGCCCGCTGCCCGAAGAGTGGAGCGACGGCAGTAAGGAACTGCGCGAGCTCGGCAACATGATCGAACAGCTGGTCGACGGGCTCTGATCGTCCTCGCGGACGCCAAAGGTTAACATTTGGGAACCCGCCACTTTAAGGCTTTCTCAACCACCCACTCTCTAAATTCCTTCCATCCTACGCGGGGATTTTGGTCTGCGCAGGTGGGGATTTTGCTCCCGATTGAGCACTAAGGAGACCAGAGATGGCCAAGTTTCTTAGCCTGCTGAAGAACGAGAAGGGCGCGACCGCCATCGAATATGGTCTGATCGCCGCCCTGATCGCCGTTGCCGCCATCGGTGCGATGACCGGTATCGGGTCGAAGCTCGGCACGACCTTCAACAACGTTTCGGCCTCGCTCTAAAAGCGGCTGGAACCAAGCGAAGCGGCGGTGCGGAAACGCGCCGCCGTTTTGTTTTGGGCATCGCGCGCCCGCGCCAGACCATCTCCCGGAAATTTGCAGTTTAGAACTAAGCGTTTAATCTCCGTCGCTTCGCATTTGCGAATCGGGGGGCGGTCATGCGTACATGGTTGGTTTGGGGCAGCGTCGCGGCAGTAGCGCTCAGTGGGAGCGGCATGGCCGTCGCAAAGCCTGGCGATAAGATTGCCGGCAGCTACATCTGTGTCTTCAAGGCCGGCGCGGTCGCGCGCTCCAATGTTGGCGCCGAAGCCAACCGCGCTGCCGGAGCCGGCGTCAACCACGTCTATTCCAACAGCATTCGAGGCTTTTCGGCAACGGCTGCTTCGGCTGCTCAGCTGCAAAGCCGCAACCCGCACATCGCTTATTGCGAGCAGGACCAGGAGATGGGCATTGTCCAGTCCGGGCCATTCGACTTCCGTGAGCTCGGCAAGCCGGCACCGCCGTCGCAGCCGACTCAATCGAAGCCGTGGGGAATCACTCGAGTGGGCGGCGGATCGGGCACGGCTCGCGGCGTCGCGTTCGTGATCGATACCGGCATCAACCTCAGCCATCCCGACTTGAACACGACCAGCTCGCTTCACCGCAACTTCGTTTCCCGGGAAACGTCACCCGAAGATCTCAACGGCCACGGCACCCACGTTTCCGGGATCATCGCCGCACGGAACAACGGCATTGGCGTCATCGGCGTGACGCCCGACGCCCAAGTGGTCGCGGTGCGAGTGCTCAACCGGAATGGCCGCGGGTCCAATTCCGACGTTATCGCCGGCGTCGACTATGTCGCAGAGGTCGGTCAGGCCGGCGATGTCGCGAACATGAGCCTCGGTGGCGGAGTCTCGACGGCTCTTGACGACGCTGTGAAATGCGCCGCGGACGGAGTCGGCGCCAATTGCGCGGCGGCCGGAGTCGTAAAGTTCGCCCTTGCTGCCGGCAATGAGTCCGACAACGCGAACAACCATTCGCCCGGTCGCGCGAACGGCAGCAACATCTACACCGTATCGTCGTTCGCCCAAGGCGCCAGCGCGACCGATACCGTCGATCCGTGGTCGAGCTTCTCCAACTTCGGCAACCCGCCGGTGGATTATGCCGAACCGGGATCGAGCATCCTGTCGACCTACAAGAACGGCGGCTACGCCACCTTGTCGGGAACGTCGATGGCGACGCCGCATCTTGCCGGAATTCTCCTTGCGGGGAACGTGCAGAGCTCGACCACGGTCGATAACGACCCGGACGGCAACCCCGACCCGATCGGGACCAAGTAACCGCGGCCACTAGCATTAACCACGGCCGGTGAGGCAGCTTTAGCGATCTCAGGCGCAAACGTCCCCAATGACCAAGGGCACGCTTGCCGCTGCGATACTCTGGCTGTCGT
Organism: Sphingomicrobium sp.; assembly: GCA_045811385.1. Lineage (GTDB taxonomy): Bacteria > Pseudomonadota > Alphaproteobacteria > Sphingomonadales > Sphingomonadaceae > Sphingomicrobium. The sequence goes on from JBJMUB010000087.1 coordinate 22,818, forward strand.
TGGCCGCACCGGCCGCGGCCCACGATCCGTTCGCTAAGCTTCCGCCCGCCCCCAAGCCATCCGGAGCGACCGGAGAGCTGGCCACGCGCCTGCTCGAAGCGCACAATCGCGAACGCGCCGCGGTGGGCCATCCGCCGCTGGCATGGGATCCTGGCCTCGCGTCCGCGGCCGCGTCCTACGGTCCGGCGCTCGCGAGCATCCGCCAGCTGGTCCACTCGCCGCGCGAGACGCGGCCCGGCCAACGCGAGAATCTCGCCAGGGCCTTCCACGGGACCCTGAATCCCGAGCAGCTCGTCGACTTGTGGTCGCGCGAGAAGCTAATGCTCCGGCCCGGGCTGTTTCCGGCGGTGAGCCGCACCGGCCGGTGGGAGGACGTCGCGCACTACACCCAGATGGTGTGGCCGACGACGACGCGCCTGGGCTGCGCGATTTACGCCGCCGATTGACTATCTCATCTGCCGTTATTCGCCGCCGGGGAATCTCGACGGCAAGCCGGTGTTCGCTTCGGCGCCGGTGACGGTCACGCAGGTGGCTTCCCGGACAGGCAACTGACCAAGGTCGGATAGGTTTTAGCGGCGGCGGCTGAGGCGGGGCGTGAAGCGCGCGGCGTCGTCCGGCTTCGCGGGCGGCTCAGCTTCCGGCGCCTGCGGCACGGACGCTTCGCCGGACTGCTTCATCTCGAGGAACGCGCGAACCGTGTCGGCCGACACGGCGCGGCCGAACAGCCAGCCCTGGGCCTCCGAGCAACCGAATTTCTTGAGCTCGCTGCGGATCTGTTCGGATTCGACCCCTTCGGCGGTGATCGGAACGCTGAGCGTATGGCCGAGGCTGGCGATCGTGCTGACGATCGCCGCGGTCTGCTCGCTCTTGACCATGGTCGAGATGAAGCTCTTGTCGATCTTGATCCGGTCGATCGGCAGGCGGTTGACCTGGGCGAGCGAGGCGTAGCCGGTGCCGAAATCGTCGAGCGAGATGCTGACGCCGACATTCTTGAGGCTGGTGATGATGGTCAGCACCTGGTCGCGGTCCTCGAGCAGCGAGCCTTCGGTGATCTCGACCTCGAGCCGGTGCGCCGGGAAGCCGGTCTTGGCGAGCAGTTTCATGATCTGCTCGGCGAGCGTGCGGTCGCGGAACTGGACCGGCGAGATGTTGACCGCGATCTTGAGATGGGCCGGCCAGCCGCGCGCTTCCTTGAGCGCCTGCTCCATCACCGTCATGGTCAGCGGCCCGATCATCCCGGTCCGCTCGGCGGCTTCGATGAAACCCTCGGCTTCGAGGAAGCCGCGGGTCGGCGAGCGCCAGCGGGCGAGCGTCTCGAACCCGACCAGCTCACGCGAGGCGAGGTCGATCAGCGGCTGGAAGAACGGCACGAACTCGCCGTTCTCGACGCCGCTGCGAATGTCTTCCTCGAGCTGCAGGCGGGTCGTGAGCTCGCGCTCGAGTTCCTGGTCGAACCAGGCAAGGCCGTTCCGGCCGCCGTCTTTCGCTGCGTAGAGCGCGACGTCGCTTCGGCGAAGAACGTCCTCTTCGGTCCGCGAATTGCCGAGCTGAGCGAGGCCGACCGAAGCGAAAACCTGGATCTGGGCGCCGCCGACGAACACGGGAGTGGTCAGGCGAGCGAGGATCGCGGTCGCAATCTCTTCGCCGGCTTCGGCGCTGGCTTGCTCGAGCAGCACGGCGAACTCGTCGCCGCCGACTCGCGCGCAACAGGCGGCGTCGGGAGCGGCCTTGAGCATCGCCTCGGCGACGTGGCGCAGCAAATGGTCGCCGGCGAGGTGGCCGTGAAGGTCGTTGACGCGCTTGAAATGGTCGAGGTCGATGAGCAGCAGGACCCCCGACGAGCGCGCGGCAAGCGCATCGCCGAGCGAGCGCATCAGCTCGCGGCGATTGGCGAGGCCCGTGGTCGGATCGGTGTTGGCGTTGCGCTGGGCGGTCCGCTCCGCGTCCTCATAGGCGTCGAGCGCCTGGCGCAGGTCCTTCGAGCGGCGCCAGCCGAACAGGATGATCGCGATGTTGAGCAGGAAGGCGACCTTGAGCGTGCTGGCCGAGTCCGGCAGCTGCGCACCGGCGAGCGCGGTCGGCAGAATCTGGCTTCCGAGCCCGACGAACAGCATGATTGCCGCCATCGTCGCGCAAGTTGTGATGAGATGGCTGCGCGCAAGGCTGACAGCCTGATTCTTCGCCCGCCGCACTCGGTTCATCCACCTGCCTGAATTGCCCACGGGCAAGGTATGGCACGCAGAAGTTTATATTATCCTACGTTAGGTGGCCGAGAGTTCGAGGCGTTGCTCGACGAGCCTGATCGCTTCGGCGATGGCGCCTTCGACCGTCAGCTGGCTCGTATCGAGGAGCATGGCATCGGCGGCCTGACGGAGCGGAGCGACGGCACGGCCCGAATCCCGCTCGTCGCGCGCGCGGATGTCGGCGAGAACGTCTTCATAATGGGTCGGCATGCCACGGCCGAGCAGCTCGCGGACGCGGCGCTGGGCGCGGACTTCCGGAGTCGCGGTCACGAACAGCTTCACGGTCGCGTGAGGAGCGATCACCGTGCCGATGTCGCGGCCGTCGAGCACGGCCCCGCCCGGCTGATTGGCGAAGGCCTGCTGCCGCTCGAGCAGCGCGGCGCGCACCGACGGATAGGCCGAGATCGACGAAGCGATGCGGGACACCGGTTCGCTGCGCAGTTCGGCATCGGACGGATCGAGGTTGAGCTCGCCGCTGGCGCGCAGCGCCTCGAACTCGCTCGAGGGATCGCCGCCCCAGCGCCACAGGTTCAATGCGACGGCTCGGTAGAGCAGACCGGTGTCCATGTGGGGCAGGTCGAAGCGCTCGGCCAGGGCGCGCGCGATCGTCCCCTTGCCGCTGGCCGCGGGTCCGTCGACGGCGATGACGAGATTGTCCTTTGGCGAGCGGTCCCGGGCCATCTTGTTGCGGCGCTTTGACAGCGCCATATCCCTATGGCAAGGCGCGCCGCCGAACGCCGCCCGTTCGCTGGAGCGGCTCGCCCGAATTCAAATGGAGTTGACCTCAAAATGGTGAAGCCCGAGTGGGGCGCCAAGCGCACTTGCCCCAAGTGCTCGACCCGGTTCTACGACCTCGGCAACGAGGCGCCCGTCCATTGCATCAATTGCGGGACCGAGTGGCTTCCCGAGCCGGTTCTGAAGTCCAAGCAGCCGCTGGCCTTCGAGGCTGCCGCTCCGGTGCAGGCCAAGGAGCCGGCCGAGGATGACGAGCTGGCCGCCGACGATCTGGCGGTCGACGAAGACGCGGAGGTCAGCGCCGACGAAGAAGTCGATCTCGACACCGGCGACGACGATCTGGGAGTCGAGACGGCCGGTGAGGACGACGACAGCTAGACATCGAGGAAACCGCGCCTATTTTCCCGTTTCCCGGCGGGAAAACATCGCTTAAGGCGCGAGGCACGTGGGGCCGTAGCTCAGCTGGGAGAGCGTCGCAATGGCATTGCGAAGGTCAGGGGTTCGATCCCCCTCGGCTCCACCACCTTCTTGGATTTAAGCCTAAAAGCGCCGGTCACCCCGCCATTCGCACGCGGTGGTGCGTTCTCGGCGATGGCGCGGGGCGCAGGACCTCGTTGCGGATGCAATGCTCGAAGCCGATCCAATCGACCCGCTGGCCCTTGCGGCCGGCGTTGCGGTTGCATTGCTGCACGCGCCAGGTGGGCGGATTCTTCTTGCGGACAAATTTCAGCGCGCGCCGCATCGCATCGTTCTGCCGGTCCATGCAGCGCGCTTCCCAACGGCACACGAAACCGATGTTGAGGACCACTGGATCGTAGAGCGGCGGGGGTGAATTGGAGCGCGCCTCGGCGCCCACCGAGCCCATGGCGGCAGCAGCCATCGCGGCTGCAGCAGCGGCGAGGAACCCTCTCATCGTCCCTCTACCTGACAAATGCCGGAATCCATCGCAAGGGTCCGGCGTCTTGACGGCAACATGCGGGACGCGAGGTGATGCCTCCGCGCCACTAGTCCCGAGAGACTCGCCGGTGCGCATAGAATGGTAACGTCGGTCATGGCGCGATTGCTTCGTGTCATAACAACAACAGCGCCAATTCACCGTTAACGCGGTTAACCAGGACTCGCCTATCGTTCCGGGTTCGGCAACGCTCGCCGGTGTGGCGGGTTAAGGCCCGACAACTTCCGAGGGGAATCAATGATGCGAAAAATGATGCTCGTCCTTGCCGCGACCTCGCTGGCCGTGCCGGCGATGGAGACTCCGGCCGCTGCCCGCGGCTATTATCACGGCAAGGTCTGGCGGGATTCGCACGGACGGCTGCGCTGCAAGCGGTCGAACGGCACGACAGGGCTGATCGTCGGAGCGGCCGGCGGAGCGCTGGTCGGGCGGGCGATCGACACGCATGGCGAGCGCGCGACCGGGACGATCCTCGGCGCCGCGGCCGGCGCCCTGCTTGGCCGGAGCGTCGAACGCAGCCGGGTGCGTTGCCGTTGAGCGCCACACTGTATTGACACGATAATACACCATGGTCTAACCTCTTCCCAACAGGGAGGTTAGGCCATGTATAGTCAGCAAGAGCTCGACGATGCGGTTGTCGCCGGCGCGATCAGCGCCGATGCGGCCGCTGCGCTTCGCCGGCATGTCGAAGGTCGGCGGTCGATCGCGATTCCGGACGAAGAGCAGTTTCGGCTGATCACCGGCTTCAATGATATTTTCGTGTCGATCGCGGCTGCGATCCTGCTGTTCGCCGTCGGCTGGATCGGCCAGTGGATCGGGCAGCGAAGCGGCCTGGCCATCGCCGACGCGGGCGATTCCGGTCCAAGCTTCCTCGCCCCGCTGTTCGTTGCCGCGACGTCGTGGGCGCTCGCATTGTTCTTCACCGCCAGGCGGCGGATGGCGCTGCCCTCGATCCTGCTTCTGCTGACGTTCGTCGGCGGCGTGCTGGCGACCGCGGCGTTCACGCTGGTGCTCGGCGTCGGCCCCGACGCGATCGACAACAATCCGCAGATGGCCGGAGTGCTGGGCGCGATTTCGGCCGCGGTCGGCGGCGCGGCCGCATGGCTTCACTGGAGGAGATTCCGGGTTCCGATCACGGTTGCCGCCGGCGCCGCCTCGGTCGCCGGAATCGCGGTCGGCCTGCTGCTCGCCGCGCTCGGCCAGAACGCCGAGCAGGCGAAGAACGTCATTCTCGGCTTCGTTCTGCTGCTCGGGATCGGCGTGTTCCTGTTCGCCATGTGGTGGGACGGCTCGGACCGCGAGCGGCTGACCCGCCGGGCCGACGTCGCTTTCTGGCTGCACCTGCTGGCGGCGCCGATGATCGTCCACCCGGTCTTCACCCTGCTCGGCCTCAACGACGGCAATGCGACCATCGGCGAGGGCTTCGTGGTCGTCCTGCTCTACGTCGCGCTCGGACTGACGGCGCTGGCGATCGACCGCCGCGCGCTGCTGGTGTCGGCGCTGGCTTACGTGCTGTTCGCGCTGCAGCAATTGTTCCGCGAATTCGGCGCGGTCGAGCTCAACGTCGCACTGACCGCGCTGGTGATCGGCTCGGCGTTGCTGATGCTGTCGGCCTTCTGGCACCAGGCGCGGGCGGCGGTGGTTCGTCCGCTGCCGGATACGCTGCGCGCACGGTTGCCGGTGATCGACCGAACCGCGCGGGCGGTTAGCCAACCAGCCGCATGAGCCGGCGCTCGAGCGGGGCCAGTACGCCCGCGAGGTCGTGGCCCCGCTTGAGCACCTGACCATGCTCGCTGACCAATGCGAACGCCCCTTGCTTCAGCCGAAGCGAGGGGCGTTTTTCGATGCGCACTTCCGGCCGCTCCGAATGCCGGCGGTACGCCGCAAAGATCGAAAGGTCGGGGTCGATTCGGAGCGCATAGTCGCGCCAGTGGCCGGCGGCCACCATGCGGCCGTAGAGGTCGAGGATGCGGGTCAGTTCGGTGCGATCGAAGCTGGCAGTCGGGCGCCGGTCCCATGAACTGGGGAACGGCGCGATGACGCTCAAGCGCTTTTGGCCTTGGGGTGGGGCTGGCGCGCCGCTTTCAGCACCTTCAGCTCCTGGCGAAGAGCGTCGATCTCTTCCTCGAGCTCGGCCAGGCGAGCGCGGACCGGATCCATATCTTCGCCGCACGGCGTTCCGTAGGGCATGAACCCGGGGCTGTAGTGAATCGCATCCACCGGCACCGGCTTGGCCGGAATGCCGACTACGGTCTGCCCCGGGGCGACATCCCTGGTGACGACGGAATTGGCGCCGACCTTGGCCCCTTCGCCAACCTCGATCGGGCCGAGCACTTGCGCGCCCGAGCCGATCACGACGCCATCGCGCAGTGTCGGGTGACGCTTTCCCGCGACCCCGGTGGTCGGATTGGTGCCGCCCAGGGTGACATGCTGATAGATGGTGACGTCGTCGCCGATCTCGGCGCTTTCACCAATGACGCTGAAGCCGTGATCAAGGAAGAAGCGCCGACCGATCTTCGCGCCGGGATGGATGTCGATCCCGGTCAGGAAGCGCGCGAAATGATTGACCAGCCGGGCGAGGAAGTGAAGCCGGCCTTCCCACAGCCAGTGACCGACGCGGTGCAGAGCCAGCGCCCACACCCCGGGATAGAACATCACGTCCCAGCGGGTGCGTGCCGCGGGATCGCGGGATTTTACGGAGTCGAGATACGCGATCAGCCCGGACTGCAAACCTGTGACCTCATGCCGTTGCTCGGCTCAATCTAAGTGCGAGCCGCCGCAAAATCTAGGCTCCGCGAACGGCCGGATCGGACATGGAGCTTGCTGAACCGTTGGACGTCCGGCAGATCACGGCCGTCGAAACGCGGGGGAGCAGACCATTTTCGAGTCGATCTTCGCGGACCCGGCGGCCCTCACTCCATTCATCCTGATCGGCTTTGCCGCGCAGCTGGTCGATGGCGCGCTGGGCATGGCCTACGGCCAGATTTCGAGCACGATCCTGATCAGCATCGGCGTTCCGCCCGCCGCGGCTTCGGCCGGGGTGCATACGGCCGAGACGTTCACTACGGCGATCTCCGGGATCAGCCATGTCGCTCACAAGAATGTCGACTGGCGGCTGTTCGCGCGCCTCGTCGTGCCGGGCGTGATCGGCGGAGTGCTCGGGGCTTATGTCCTGACGTCGATCGACGCGTCGGTCGCTAAACCGTTCGTGCTCGCTTACTTGGCGGCGCTCGGCCTGTACCTGTTTTATCGCGGTGTCATGCACCGCCACACCGAGCGGCGCCCGCGGATCGTCGAGCCGCTGGGCCTCGCCGGCGGCTTTCTCGACGCCGCCGGCGGTGGCGGCTGGGGCGGCATCGTTACGTCCAACCTGCTGGTCCAGGGCAGCAACCCGCGCAAGACCATCGGCACCGTCAATACGGCGGAATTCTTCCTGACCGTGACCATTTCCGCGACCTTCCTCGCGGCCCTCGGCTGGCAGGCGTTCACTTACGCCACCGTCGGCCTGCTGATCGGCGGCGTGTGCGCGGCCCCGTTCGGGGCGTGGATCGCCAAACGCGTCAAGGCCGACACGCTGCTGACCTTTGTCGGTGCGCTGCTGACCATCGTCAGCTGCTATGGGCTGTACCGCGCGCTCGCGTCCTGAAGCCGGAAGACAGAAGGGGCGGGCCTGGGGAGGCCCGCCCCTTAATTCGAGCGGGAGGGGATATCCGCTCGTCCAGCCGGTCTCTCGGGGGAGGGGGGAGCGAGAGAGCTACGCGGCCTTTGTCCGATACCCGACATAGGCGTCTCGCCTTTATCGCTCCAACGCATTATACTTGCCACACTGATTGGATTTATCGATCACGATGACCGTCCACCTGCCGACCATCAAGCAGCTTCAATACCTCGTGGCGCTGCGCCACCATGGGCATTTCGGCAAGGCGGCGGACGCCTGCTTCGTGACTCAGTCGACCCTTTCTGCGGGCTTGCGCGAACTCGAAACCCTGCTCGGAGTCACGCTGGTCGAGCGCACCCGCCGCGTGGTCCGCTTCACCGCGCTGGGCGAGAAGATCGCCGACAAGGCGGTCCTGGTCCTGCGCGAGTCGGAGGAACTCGCCGAATTGGCCCGGGCCGAAGGCAAGCCGCTCCACGGCGAGCTCAGGATGGGAGTCATCCCGACCATCGCTCCTTTCCTCCTTCCGGCAATGCTGCCGCGGCTGCGCAAGGAATGGCCGAGCCTCAAGCTGTTCCTCCGCGAGGAGACCAGCCAGGCGGCGTGCGAGGCGCTTCATCGCGGGCAGCTCGACTGCGTTCTTCTCGCCTTGCCCTATCCATGCGGCGACATCGAGACGGCGACCCTGTTCGACGACCGGCTGTTCGTCGCCTTCCCCAGCGGCGAGGCGCCGGTCGGGCCCTTCGTCGAGGTCGATTCGATCGACGAGAACCGGATGCTGCTGCTCGAGGACGGCCACTGCCTCAAGGACCATGCGCTGTCGGCCTGCAACCGGCCCGAGCTTCGCGCGCACGCGGCAATGATGGGCACCTCGCTCCATACCCTGGTGCAAATGGTCGACAACGGTCTCGGGGTGACCTTCATCCCGGCAATGGCGATCGAAGCCGGGATCCTGGCCGGGACCAGGGTCGACGCACGGCCGCTCCGGTCCGATCACGGCTTTCGGCGGATTGCGCTGATCTGGCGCCGGTCGAGTCCGCGCGAGAACGAATTCCAGATGCTCGCGGTCGCGCTCCGCAAGATCATCGGCGAGCTGGTTCCCGACGTCGCCGCCGACGCGGCCTGACCTTCACCACCACCCGCCGCGGCGCCCTGGGGAGTGGGGAGGTTAAGCGCCGCGGCGGTCCGAAGCCCGATTATTCCGCCGGTTCGAGCTGCCGTTCGGACGCCGACTTGCTGCCCTGGTTGCCGGCGAGATCGAAGCGGTCGGCGTTCATGACCTTGGTCCAGGCCCTGATGAAGTCGCGCACGAACTTCTCCTCGCTGCCGCGCTCGGCATAGACTTCGGCGGTGGCGCGGAGCTGGCTGTTCGAGCCGAAGATGAGGTCGGTCCGGGTCGCCCGCCATTTCTCGTTCTTGCCGCCGCGATCCCGCCCCACGAACTCTTCGTCGCCGCTCTCGTCGACCACTTCCCAGAAGGTGCCGTTGTCGAGCAGGTTGACGAAGAAGTCGTTGGTCAGTTGGCCCTTGCGGGTGGTGAACACTCCAAGTGGGCTATCCTCATAATTGGCTCCGAGGACACGCAGACCGCCAACCAAAACCGTCATCTCAGGCGCCGACAGGCCGAGCAGTTGGGCCCGATCGATCAGCAGTTCCTCGGTCCGCACCGAATGCTTGGTCTTGAGATAGTTGCGGAAGCCGTCGGCCGCCGGCTCCATCACTTCGAAGCTTTCGACGTCGGTCCATTCCTGGGTGGCGTCGCCGCGGCCGCCGGTGAACGGCACGCTGACATTGAAGCCGGCGTCCTGCGCCGCTTTCTCGACCGCCGCGGTGCCGGCGAGCACGATGGCGTCGGCCATCGACAGGCCGCCGCGCAACTCGTCGATCTTGGCCAGGATCCGCGACAGCTCTTCGGGCTCGTTCACCGCCCAATCCTTCTGCGGCGCGAGGCGGATTCGAGCGCCGTTGGCGCCGCCGCGGAAGTCGGATTTGCGGAACGTCGAGGCGGACGCCCAGGCGGTCTTGACCAGCTGTCCGATGCTGAAGCCCGCGCTTAGGATCTTATCCTTGAACGCCGAGACGTCGCCGTCCGCCGGCCGGGTCCCGGCGGGGACCGGATCCTGCCAGATCAGGTCTTCGGCGGGGACTTCGGGGCCGAGGTAGCGGACCTTCGGGCCCATGTCGCGATGGGTGAGCTTGAACCATGCGCGGGCGAACGCGTCCTTGAACGTTTCGTGATCGTTGCGGAATTTCTCCGAGATCACTCGGAATTCCGGATCCATCTTCAGCGCCATGTCGGCCGTCGTCATCATCGTCGGCACGCGCTTCGACGGGTCGTGAGCGGCCGGCGCCATGTCTTCTTCGCGCTGGTTGATCGGCTGCCATTGCTGAGCGCCGGCGGGCGAGCGGACGAGCTCATATTCATAGTCGAGCAGCAGGCGGAAATAATTCTCCGACCATTGGGTTGGGGTGTTCACCCATGACCCTTCGATGCCGCTGGTGATGGTGTGCTCGCCGACGCCGCTTTCGAACGAGCTCGCCCAGCCGAGACCCTGGAGCGCGATGTCCGCGCCTTCCGGAGCAGCGTCGACCAGGCTCGGGTCGCCCGCGCCGTGCGCCTTGCCGAAGGTGTGGCCGCCGGCGGTCAGCGCGACAGTTTCCTCGTGGTTCATCGCCATGCGCTCGAATGTGATCTTGATGTCGCGCGCCGACTGAAGCGGATCGGGATTGCCGCCGGGTCCCTCGGGATTGACGTAGATGAGGCCCATCTGGACCGCGGCGAGCGGATGCTCCAACTCCATCTCGCGCTCCGGCTGGTGGCGCGTCTCGGCACCCTCACTGACCCATTTTTCCTCGGCACCCCAGTAAACGTCGCGCTCGGGCTCGAACACGTCGGGGCGTCCGCCGCCGAAGCCGAAGATCGGGCCGCCCATCGATTCGATAGCGACGTTGCCGGCGAGGATGAACAAGTCGGCCCAGCTGATGCTCGCGCCGTATTTCTGCTTGATCGGCCACAGCAGCCGGCGCGCCTTGTCGAGGTTGCCGTTGTCCGGCCAGCTGTTGAGCGGAGCGAAGCGCTGCTGACCGCTATTGGCGCCGCCGCGCCCGTCCGCGGTCCGGTACGTGCCGGCAGCGTGCCACGCCATGCGGATCATGAACGGGCCGTAGTGGCCGTAGTCCGCCGGCCACCACGCCTGGCTGTCCGTCATCAACGCCGTCAGGTCGTGCTTGAGCGCCTGGTAGTCGAGCTTCTTGAACGCTTCGGCATAATCGAAGTCTTCGCCCATCGGGTCGGGCGACACGCCGCCCTGATGAAGAATATCCAGCGGGAGCGCCTCGGGCCACCAGTCGCGGTTGGTGCGGCCGAGCAGCGAGCGCACGGTCGTCGGCCGGTCCACCGGACAACCGCCCATCGATTCACCGGTCTTTGCGTCCATCGTTGCCGCCTCATTTTTTTGGAGATGATTGGTCGAGCCTGCCCTAGGCGTGAGCAATAACCGGCGGAAACGAGGAAAGTTCGTCAGTGAAAGTCGGAAAATCGATCAATCCATGTGCCGCAGGCCCGTGCGCAGGTAATCGTAGCCCGTGACCAGGGTCAGCGCGGCCGCGGACCACAGGCTGACGACGCCGACCCAATGGACCCAATGTTGCGTCGGCAGCGCTCCACCGAGGATCAGCGCGCCGAGCGAAACGAGCTGGAAGGTCGTCTTCCACTTCGCCAGCCGGCTGACCGGGATCGAAACCTTGAGCTCGGCGAGGAATTCGCGAAGCCCCGACACGATTATTTCGCGCAGCATGATGACGATCGCGGGGATGACGTTGAAATCCTGGATGATCGGCACGTCGCCGTCGGCCTTGCGGCTGGCCATCAGCATGATGATCACCGCCGCGACCATGATCTTGTCGGCGATCGGGTCGAGGAACTGGCCGAGCTTTGAAATCTGGCCGTGGGCGCGGGCGAGATAGCCGTCGAAATAGTCGGTGATGCCGACGGTGCAGTAAAGGACGAACGTGATCGCATAATCCCACGGCGCCGGCTTCCACAGCAGGAAGACGAGGATCGGCACCGCGAAGATGCGCGACAGCGTCAGCAGGTTGGGCAGCGACAGCATCGTTCGACCGCGCCGTTATAGCGTTTGGCGTCGTGCGCAAAGCTGGCTATGCCTCGCGACCACGTCCATGGCTGTTCCAGCACCCCGTCCTTGATCCAGAACGTCAGCCACCTGCTGCGGGCGCGGCGTTTCCTGCCACTGTTCACCACGCAGTTCCTCGGCGCCTTCAACGACAGCCTGTTCAAGCAGGCTGTGGTGCTGTTCGTCACCTATCAGCTGTTCTCGAACCCGGCGAAGGAGTTCCAGTTCAGCGCGATCGCGCAGGGCCTGTTCATCCTGCCCTTCTTCCTGTTCTCGGCGCTCTCGGGGCAGCTTGCCGACGACCATGACAAGGCACGGCTGATCCGGATCATCAAGTTCGCGGAGATCGGGATCATGATCCTCGGCGGGGCAGGAATCATGCTCGCCAACGTGCCCCTGATGCTTGCGGCGGTATTCGCGATGGGCGTCCATTCGACGTTCTTCGGTCCGATCAAATATGCGATCCTGCCGCAACACATGCAGAAGGACGAAGTCCTGGGTGCGACCGGGCTGGTCGAGGCCGGGACCTACATCGCCATCCTC